>JALZAX010000172.1 GCA_030948055.1 Verrucomicrobiota bacterium
CCTGCATTCCCCTCATCGGCGGCATCATCTTCTACGTTTTGGAAAAGCGCGATGCCTTTGTCCGTTTTTACGCCATGCAATCGATCATCTTCGGCGGCGCCTGGATCATTTTCAGCATCGCCTACCAGATTCTCCATGGCGTTTTCAATTCGATCCCGGGCCTTCGATACGTGCTTCTTCTTTTGCTTGGTTTGTGTTGGGCGGTGATCACGATCGCCTTTCTTGTCATCTTCATCATCACCGTCATCAAGGCTTTCAGCGGTGTGATCTGGGAAATCCCCTACATCGGGCCGGTGGCGCGCAAGCAGGTCGACGGCACGCCCGTCGCCTAACGCCCGCCTGCATCGCTATGCGAAACATTGCGGGCAGGAGTGGTTTCCTGACAAGCGAGTAGTTTCACGACGATCTCCGTCAGGATTAATTCATGATCGAGCTGGCTGCTGACAATTTGCAGGTTCGCTTGCAAACACGCTTCCAGCCCCGCGATTAATTGGTCGGTCGTGAAACGATGCGCCGCCATGGCCGCGAGGCCGAGGGGATAGGCATTGAACGATCCATCTTTCTTCCGCGGCAAATGTTCCGTCGCTTCCGCGGGCAATCGATTGAGGGTCGAGATGAATGAAAACGGCGCCGAGGGACGCGGCAGCCGATGACGTTCCATCAAATCTTTCGCCAGAAGAAGATTTCTGACCGTCGGCAAAACCGCCACCAGCAAAATTCCAATCGCGCTCTCACCTTGATCAAGCAATCCCCTAACGAGTCCTAGCGCGCGGTCCAGATCACAGGCGGAAAGCGCATTGCCCAATTCGAAAATAACTCCGGCGCGCGACAGCGGCACGAGTGTCCGAACTTCTTCCGTAGTCACACTGCGATCCGCGCCGACGTACAAATCGATCTTTTCCAGTTCGTTTTCGATCTGGCGCGTGTCGCCGCCCGTCAGAAGAACGAAGAGATCGAGCGCTTCCTCCTGAAAAAGCAGACGGCGCTTCTTCGCCCGGCCCCGAACAATTTCCGTCGCTTCTTCTTCCCAGCCGCTGCGGCTCGAGTCGAGCCGATCGATCACCTGAATTTCGGCGCGTTTGCCTAACGACTTGTAGAAAGAGCGTCGCTTATCGACTTCAGTCGCGCTCAGCAAAAAAGTGACGTCCGCCGCGAGTCCCGCTTCCAGGACCTCAGCCAATTCCTCCAGCGCATCCTGCACCGCGGCGGAACGGCCGATGATCGAATCGGCCAGACAATTAGCGTTCTTAAGCCAGACAAGTTTTCCTCCGAAAAACGGCAACGTTTGCAGCGCCTCGATCGTCGAACGAATTCTTGTCGCCGATTGCTCGGAGTTGTCGCCGCAACCATCGATCACTTCCAAACCAAAATCCCCTGCATCTGGCGGAGTGAGTTTTGCCGCCAGCTCCGCGGCGACGCGCTTTACCTCGCTCTCGTCCGAACCGACCACGGCGTGAATGTTGGCCGTGGCAGTTTTGACGCGCGCTTTCGGCATAGGCGCGACTCTAACCGAGCGCCGCGATTCTCGCTACAACGGCTCGGATGCGGCGGAATCTTTCGCCGCGTATTCGTCAAAGCGCTGCTCGAATACGGAGGCATTGGCGAAACGTCCAGCATAAATGCGCGCAAAGGCCGCTTCGAAAGGCTGATGTTTGCCTAACGAGTCCAAGAGAGTTAGAAAAGTTGGCTTGTCGGTCTCAACCAGAAAACGCACCAGCCGTTCCGATTCGTTATAGAAATCTTCCACCCGATCGTTCGGCACCGTGGTCAGCGCCAGTAACGTTTTTAGCGGAATCAAATCGCTCTCGGTCAGCGAGTGCGAATGTGGTTTGGCGATGAAACCGCGCGCCCGTTGATAACTGGCCCGCGCCCCTTTCGAAACATATTGCGCGAAACCTTCATCGAGCCAACGCGGGACACCTTCCGCATAATAACGATGCAGAACGAGGTGCGCGATTTCGTGACCGAGGGTGTTGCCCGCGTAGCGGCTGCGCGGATCGCGCTTTATAAAAAGACTGCCACCGGAATGAATGCCACCGGTCCATTTTTCCAGTTGTCCCATCGTTTGAAATTCCGCCCAATCTTCCGGCTTATCGAAAATGTAGATATGCGATTTCGTTTCGCCGGCCGGCGGCTCGCGTTCCAGCTCTTTCGCCACCACGCGGTAATGAAACTCCGCTTCCACCGAAACCGAGGTGGCAACGAAACTGCGTGTGAAATGATAAATGAAATGCTCCGTCTCCGCGTGTTTCCATTGCTCCGGATGAATCGCCAGCGCCTTCGCGCCCAGCGGATTTAGATCGCACTGGCTGAGATTCGAGAACTCAACTTCCGGCAACCCACTGAGCCCGGTCATCGAAACGAGCGGCGGCGCGTCTTCCGCGCGACAATCCGAAATCGCCACGAGAAAAACCAACAAGGGAAACGAGAACCGCATCCTCCTTCGGAAGCTAATCTCGTGCGAGACGGTCGTTAGACTCGCGAGCCGCGCCGGCGGGGCGTGGAGTATTTCACTGGCCGGCGTTTGGGCTCAATTTTCGAAATGCCGGTGCCGGTTTTTACTTCCATGATCTGATCACGCAACAAGGCGGCGCGCTCGAATTCCAGATTGGCGGAAGCGCGTTGCATGTCGTCTTCCAGTTCGCGCAAAAGTTCGGTGATATTGAAATCGCCGCCAGCTTCTTGAATTACCGAGGCGGCGATCTCGCGGCCGCGCAGGATGGTATGCAAGCTTTCCTGAATAGCGCGCGTCACCGTCTTCGGGGTGATGCCGTGCTTCTCGTTATACTCCATCTGTTTAGTGCGGCGATAATCCGAGATCGAGATCAAGGCCTGCATGCTTTGCGTAACGGTGTCGGCGAAGAGCACGACTTCTCCGTTGATGTGGCGCGCGGCGCGGCCGGCAGTTTGGATAAGCGAAGTCTGGCTGCGGAGAAAACCTTCTTTATCCGCATCGAGGATGCAGACTAACGAGACCTCGGGTAGATCGAGCCCTTCGCGCAGGAGATTGATGCCGACGAGAATGTCGAAATCGGCCGCGCGCAGCGCGCGCAAAATTTCTACACGCTCGATGGTGTCGATGTCGCTGTGCAGATAGCGCACCTTCAATCCGACATCGCGCAGGTAATCGGAAAGATCTTCGGCCGTGCGTTTCGTTAAGGTGGTGACAAGGACGCGTTCCTGTTTCTCCACGCGACCGCGACAAAGTTCGATGGTTTCGTCGATCTGATTCTTGAGCGGCTTGAGTGTGATTCTCGGATCGAGCAGACCGGTCGGTCGGATAATTTGTTCGACGACCAGCGGCATGCCGGGAGTGTGCACATCGAAATCCTCCGGTGCTTGATCGGTGCGCGAAATCATTCCGACTTTGTGCGCTGCCACAGCAGTCGTGCCGCCAGCCACGAGAAACGGCACTTGTTCGTCCTCCCCGATGCGCTCGCGTTTGTGCGGGAAGTATCCCTTGTTGCCGACCACGCTATTTTGAATCTCGAACTCGGCCGGCGTGGCGCTGACGTAAGCAATCTGGTTCGTCGTGCCCATGAATTCTTTAAAGTTGAGCGGGCGGTTATCGAGTGCGCTCGGTAAACGAAATCCGTACTCGACCAGCACCGTTTTGCGCGACTTGTCGCCTTCGTACATCCCGCCGATTTGCGGAATGGTGGCGTGCGATTCGTCGACCATGAGCAAGAAATCTTTCGGGAAAAAGTCGAGGAGCGTGAACGGCTTCGATCCCGGCATGCGTCCCGATAGATGCCGCGAATAATTTTCGATACCGTTGCAGAAACCCATTTCCTGCAACATCTCGAGATCGTATTCCGTGCGCATCTTGAGACGTTGCGCTTCCAGCAACCGACTCTGCGATTCCAACTCGATGATGCGGTGATCGAGCTCATTGCGAATGGAAGCGAGCGCACGATTCAACTTATCCGCCGGTGTCACGAACTGTTTCGCGGGATAAAATGTGATTACGCTCAAAGCTTCACGCGCATGTCCGGTCAGCGGGTCAAAACGCGTGATCGCATCGATTTCGTCGCCGAAAAATTCCAGCCGAATCGCTTCTTCATCGGCCGTGGCGGGATAAACTTCCACCACATCGCCGCGCACACGAAACCGCCCGCGCACAAAATTCATGTCGTTACGCTCGTAAAGCATATCGACCAGCCGACTGAGCACCGCTTCGCGCGAAATCTGTTGACCCTTCTTTACCGTTAACAGCATGCGCAGATAATCTTCCGGCGAGGTCACGCCGTAGATGCACGAGACACTCGCGACCACGATTGTGTCGCGACGCGAAAGGAGCGCGCTCGTCGCCGAAAGACGTAGTCGCTCGATCTCTTCGTTAATCGACGAATCCTTCTCAATGTAGGTATCGCTGCGCGGAATGTACGCTTCCGGCTGGTAGTAATCGAAATAGCTGACGAAATATTCGACCGCGTTGCGCGGGAAGAATTGTTTGAACTCCGAGTAAAGCTGCGCGGCCAGCGTTTTGTTATGCGAAATAATCAGCGCCGGCCGATCGAGTTCCTGGATGACGTTCGCCATCGTGAACGTCTTTCCCGAACCAGTCACACCGAGCAGTGTCTGATGACGATTGCCGGCTTCGATCGACTTCAAGAGCTTGGCAATCGCCTGCCCTTGATCGCCGCGTGGTTTGTAATTTGATTCGAGTTCGAACGCCATGCCTGAACTTACCCCTGACTTTGGACGCGGATCAGTTTGATGAACTCGGCAGGGATTTGATTGAGCACCTTCGGGAACCGCCCCTGAGTCAAAAGATCCATCTCTGTCGTTCCTGGACCCGGGGCGGTGAAAACAAAATAAGCTGGAGGAGAGGAATTGCGGCGGTAAATCCCGCCAGTAAAGGAATCCTGAAAAAACGTTTTCACACCCAAACGTCCTGCGCTCGAAACATAATAGTTACCTTGAGCGTCAGTCGCAGTTTGTGAGTACATGCCGCCTGGGACGCTAATCGTACTGTGCACCTTTGCGAGACCACCCACGACGGTGAACTGAAACGGGTCCGTCACGACCAAATAAGACTTATTGTTGGCCTCTTGAAAGCCTTTCGGTTTGGGGCTCACGGCCAGACAGGAGGCCAGAAAAAAGGTGATCAGTGACCACCCGAGAACCACAGTGAAACGAATCATTCGCTTTGCGTTGGCGGAACGAAGACAGGGAAGACCCATCGCAAAACCTAGCACAGATGACGATTCGCTGTTTATTCAAAGGAACTAAACAATAAGTCCAAACGAATCACACCTCCATCATTCAAGGGGTGGCAGCATTATCTGGCACGCCTTTCAGGGTGCGAGAATTTCTAAACACAAAATCCGGTGGTGTCGCTTCGCTCAACCACCGGCTAAGGCGCTTTCAAGCTCCGGCTTGATTCTTGGATTCCCACGAGCGCCAGATTTGGCGCGAGACGTTTTTATCAATTCCCGCGGATCCAGCTGCGCCAGAGGAGAAGTGGCCTAACAAGTGATCAAACCCAAACGTGCCCACGCGCCGCATCTTCCCGCAAGGAGCGGCGCGCTTCTTAGCAGCCGTCTCTTTTCTTTAGAAGATATTTTCGCTCGCCGAACGCGCCGCGAAACAAAAAAGACGGCGGCTTGGAAGCGCGCCGCTCCTTGTTGCCTAACGAGTGCTAGATCACCTTTCTTCGCCGAGAAAATAATCGGCTTCCGCGCCTTTCACAATCGTCTCGCCGCCTTCGATCGGCACGGCCCACTTGCCGCTATCCGGATAGTAACAGGCATCGCCGCGCGGATTATCCGCGATGACATAATAAACAAAATCTTCCTCGCCGGCTGCGCTCAACTGGTGCGCTTGGCCCGGTTGAAAAAGGAATGCATCGCCGGGACCGACTTCACTTGTACCGCTTTCATCGCGCACGGAACCACGACCCGAAACGACCAGATAAAATTCTGTTTCGGCAGAGTGTCCATGATATGGGCAATAGCATTTCCCTTTGGGAATTCGGATCAGCGCAAGATCGAAC
>JALZAX010000173.1 GCA_030948055.1 Verrucomicrobiota bacterium
GTACTGCGTCGTCGAAGCCGACGTCTCGTTAGGCGAAAATTGCTCGCTGCAGAATCACGTCACGGTTTCCGGTCCGACGCGCGCGGGAGCGCGAAATAAATTTTTTTCCTACTGCTCCATCGGGCAGCAGACACAAGATCTGAAATACGCCAGCGAGCCCACTTATCTGGAAATCGGCGACGAAAATACATTCCGCGAATTCTGCACAGTCAATCGTAGCACCACCGCTGAAGGAAAAACGCGCGTCGGTAAGGGCGGAAATTTTCTCGCTTACAGTCACATCGGTCATGATTGCATCGTGGGTGATCACGTTGTTTTTTCAAACAACGGCACACTCGCCGGGCATGTGCAGATCGGCGATCGCGCCATTATGGGCGGACTAACCGCGGTTCATCAGTTCTGCCGGATTGGAAATTTCGCCATCACCGGAGGCTGTTCGAAAATTGTGCAGGACGTTCCTCCGTTTATGATCGCCGACGGAAATCCTGCGGAAGTTCGCGGCGTCAATCTCATTGGCCTGGAGCGAAATGGATTCGCGCCGGAAAAGATAAAGCTGATCAAGGAAGCATTTCGCCTGATTTACCGCTGCAAATACAACACGCGGCAAGGGATCGAAGCGGTGCGCAATCAATTACCAGCCAGCGAAGAGATCGCGCAGATCCTCGAATTCATCGAGAAGAGCGAACGCGGGATTATTCGTTAGGCTAAGGCAGCGGCGCGAGACCGGCTTTCGGCGCCAACTCCGCGTCGATTTTCTTGAGCAGGGCCGCGGTCGGCGTGTCCGAAACAATTTTCAAGACACTGCGCACGAGGTCGACGGCGCGTTTCGGCTTGTCCTGATTTTTCCACGCCTCCGCCTCTTCCAAAACCACACGCAAGATGTCGTCACGTTTCGTGTAAAGCGCGCGCGCCTGCTGAAAATAGGTCGTGGCGATGGCCAATTTTCCGTCACGCATCTCCATCAAACCAAGGTCCTCAATCATCACGGCATTCTTCGTCCGCGAGGCGACTTGCCGCGCGAGGTTGCGAAATTCCTCGGGCGATTTTCCGGAATTTTGCAGCGCGAATTCGTGATACATCGACCACTGCGAGTTCGTTTTCGACGCGTCGATCTGCAGCCAGGATGCGTAAGGCCGATAAAGCGGGTCGCCGACCATGACCGTCATCCACGACAGGGTCTGCGTCGCCATATAAGTGCTCTCGGCAAAACTGAAACCGTGCAGCAGCCGATCGTTCAGGATGTCGAGATGCGTGCTCAGTTGCAGATACGGCTCGTAGACATTCCCGACCGAGGCGGCAGCGCCTTTCGTCAATAAGGGTCCGACCCAATTCGCGTTCGGATTGCGCAGCGTGCTCGCGCTGAACGAATGGATGTGAACAGCGATCGCGCCGGGCGTGAAACGAAAATCATTTTGCGCGAACGGACCGGTCACACCGCCGGCGTACCAACCATAATACAAGGCGCAATCCGACATCGGATATCCGTCGGGAAAAAGCGCGGGTGAATCGTCAAAGACGACGGGAACACCGGCTTTGTGAAATTGTTCCACTGTCTCGACGAGCCAGCGATCGCCAATTTCGAAACCGAGATTGGTATTGTGCGCGCCGTCGACATAGGCCCGTCCCCAGAGACCGCGTTTCTCGGTTTCAATCGCATCGGTGATCATGCGTCGCACTGTGGATGCGCTGGGCGCATCGAGCCGGCACACGAGCAGCAATGCCTCAGGCGCATCACGAATCGAACGATAGCTCTGAAAAAACGGGTTGACCACCGCGCCCGAAATCTCCCGGCGAAACATCGGCAAAATCGCCAGTTCGGAATCGACGCAAGCTTCGTTGCGATTCCCAATCGGGCCGCCTTCGCTCTTGTCGCCCGGATAATTCTCCGTGGCGCGAATTTTTAGCGGCATGCCTTTGATGAGCGCGACGATGCGAATCGATGAAGCAACGACGGTCGTGCGACCTTCGGCCGATTCGCGTAGAGCCCACCATTTACGCTGGTTGAAAATTTCGCGCAGCGGTTCCGCGATTGTCTGGTCGTATTCCTCACGCGAAATTTCCTCTTCCCGCGAGCAGGTGAGCGCGACGAGATGATCGGACGCGATCCCGCGTTTCTCGGCGTAAAATTTTGCCAGCTCGACCGACTCGGGCACGGCGCTGTTGTAAACGACAATCGTGGCGGGCGGGAGTTGCTGATCGGCGCGCGCGCAAATAGAAAACGTGAACAGAACCAAAAAAAACGCGCGCAACATATTCCGGGGAGCGCACGCTTGCAGCGTGCTGGTTTTCGCATTCTGCGAAAACGAACTTTCCTGGGCGCGCGTGCCTAACGAGTGGTTGGCGCATAACGAAAGTTCGTTTCGGCAGAATGCCGAAACCAGCACGCAGAATGCGTGCGCTCCCCAGAATTCTCTTCGCGCGCTCATAATTCCAACTTCAGTCCGTCGTAGGCGATCAAAGTGTTCGGCGGCAAATCGGCTTCGGCGGATTGCGGCAGCTCGTGAGAAATGTGAGTGAAGTAAGTGCGGCCCGGCTGCACGCGCGTAGCTGCTTCCAGTGCCTGCTCCACGTTCATGTGCGTCGGATGCGCTTTGTAACGGAGCGCGTCGATGATGAGAATTTCTACACCGCGGATTTTTTCCGAGATCTCGTTAGGCAAAGCGCTGCAATCACTCAAGTAGGCCACGAGTTTTTTCCCGGCGCGCGAAAAGAGATAACCGTAGACGGTTGAATCACCGTGCGGCACAGGGAGCGGCGCGAGCAAAGTGTCGCCTAACGAGAAATCACCCTCTACCAAATGCGGTTCTGGTCGCAGATACCACGGGTAACGTTCCGGATCTTCAAAAGCAAAACGAAAGGCGCGCTTTAAATCCTCCATCGTCTCCGGCGGGGCATAAATCGGCATGCCGCCGCGAAAGGAAGAGAAGCGCCGCAGATCGTCAAAGCCCATGATGTGATCGGTATGCGAATGGGTGAAGACCGCGGCATCGACACGCCGAATGTTCGCGCGCAAGGCCTGGGTGCGAAAATCCGCGCCGGTATCGACAACCCATGAAGCCTCCGGCGTTTCCACATAAATGGACGCACGCATGCGATTATCCTTCGGATCGTCGGAACGGCAGACTTCGCAGTCACACGCGATCATCGGCACGCCCTGGGAGGTGCCGGTGCCGAGAAAGGTCAGGCGAAGTTGATGGTTGCTGGTTGATTGTTGAGAGTTCAAAAAGTCAGGCGCGACTCTCAACTCTCCACCCGTAACTCTCAACCTCCCGCGATGGCGATCACGTTAAATCTGCTGCGCATCAAAAACCTCGCGCTGGTCGAGGATTTGCAATGGCAGCTCGGCGCGGGTTTCACCGCCATCACGGGCGAGACAGGCGCGGGCAAATCGATCATCATCGGCGCGCTCCAGCTCTTGTTAGGCGAACGCGCCGACAAAGGATTGATCCGGACGGGCGCGGAGTTGTGCACGGTGGAAGCAGTCTTCGAAGGTGAGCTTTTGGTGAAATTGAATCCGCAGCTGATCGAGGCGGGCGTGGAAGAATGCGACGGCGAACTAATTCTCAAGCGCTCGCTCTCGGCGGCGGGGACAAATCGGCAATTTATCAACGGCTCGCCCACAACACTTTCCGTCTTGAAGTCGTTAGGCGACGAGCTGGTCGATCTGCATGGGCCGCACGATCATCAATCGCTTCTCTTCGCGGAACGACAGCTAGCATTGCTCGACGCTTTTGCGCTTGCGGAAAATGAGGCGAGGCAATTTTCCGAGCGCTTTCGCCTCTTGAACTCGTTAGTCGCAGAGCACGCCAGTTTGGCTACCGCTGAATCCGCGCGCGAACAGGAACTGGATTTGTTGCGTCATCAAGTCAACGAAATCAACGCAGCTAATTTGCAGGCGGAAGAGGAAGCGGACATCGAGGCGCGCTACAAATTGTCGAGCAACAGCAAACGCCTGATCGAACTAGCGGGCGGTATCGCGCGTCGCCTGGCCGAAGCGGACGACTCCGTACTGGCACAATTAGCGGAAACGCAGCGGCTCCTGCGCGATCTGGAAAAAATCGACCCGGCCATGGCGGAGTTTTCTTCGACGCATGCGGCCAGCGTCGTCGAGCTCTCCGAAATCGCGCGTTCGTTAGGCAATTACGCCGAAAGACTTGATCTCGATCCCGTGCAGCTAGCTGCTCTGGAGCAGCGCGTTTCTCTCTTTGAATCTTTAAAACGAAAATACGGCGGAACGATTGCGGACGTCATTTCGTTTGGAGAACGGGCCGCGGCGCGGATGCAGAAAATCGAAGGCCGCGACGCCGAATTGGAACGCCTGGCCAAGGAAATCGAAAAGGCGCGCGCGGACTTGAGGAAAGCGGGTGATGCGCTGCACAAGTTGCGCGCCAAAGCCGCGCCGAAATTGTCGGCTAACATTCGCGCGAATTTGCGAGACCTCGGTTTCAAGCAGTCGGAATTCGAAGCGACGCTGTCGTCGCTCGAAGAACCGAACGCGCGCGGTTTCGAAAGCGTGGAGCTGCTTTTCTCGCCAAACCCCGGCGAACCGCTCAAACCGCTGCGTCACATCGCATCAAGCGGTGAAATCTCGCGCTTGATGCTTGCGATCAAATCATCGCTCGCGGCGCAGGATGCAATTCCACTGCTCGTCTTCGATGAAATCGACGCGAATGTCGGCGGTGAAATTGCGAACGCGGTTGGGGCGAAGATGCGGACGCTGGCGCGGGATCATCAGGTCTTGTGCATCACGCACTTGCCACAGGTGGCGGCGACAGCGTCGTCACATTTCGTGGTGACCAAGGAGGTCGCCCACGGGCGGACGTTTTCAGAATTGCGCGAAGTGAAGAGCAAAGCGCGGCAGGAAGAAATCGCGCGCATGCTCGGCGGCCGCACCGAGTCGGCTATGAAGCATGCGGCAAGTTTATTGAAAGGATTATGAATCGGTTCCGGAATCCGGAGAAATTTTCTTCCGCAAAGAGGTGGAAGGCCGGATTTTATTTCGTGCGGACGACCAGGGAAAAATCGAGAGTTTGATCGAACGCCGTAACAACGAAGACGTCGTCTGGCAGAAGGAGAATTGACGCCTAACAAATGCAAAATTTTTCCCTCGCCAGCAGCCGTGCCGACTACCTATCGTCTCGCTTTCAGTGATTCAGCGAGACTATCTTATTATCGGAGCGGGCATCGGCGGCGCGAGTGTTTGCGAAAGTATTCGCAAGTTTGACAAGCGCGGCAGTGTCACGCTGGTAGGCGGCGAAAGTTTCCATCCGTACAAAAGGTGGATGCTTTCGAAGGCATTCCTGCGCGAGAAAATACCGCAGCAAAAGAAACTGCCGCATCTTGATTCCCATTGGTACGACGCGCATAAAATCGAATCTCGTCTGGGGACTTTAGTGACGCAGTTCAACATCGATCGCCGTCTGGCCGTGCTCGGAAACGGCGAGACGATCGAGTTTAATAAAGCGTGTCTGGCGATGGGTAGCCGTCCCGTACGACCGCCGGTAGCGGGCGTCGGTTTGGGCAACGTGATTTATTTGCGAACCACGCGCGATGCGCTTGCTCTGCGGGAAATGGCGAGCCTGGAGAAAGCGATTGTGGTGGTGGGCGGCGGTTTACTTGCCTGTGAAGTGGCAAGCAGTTTGCGCCAACTAAAATTCAAAGTCAGCATCATGCATCGCAATGCATATTTGCTGAATCGTTACGTCGATCCGGAAACGGGCGCGTGGTTAAACGGATATTTCGAGAAGCATGGTATTCAGCTCTTGTTAGGCGAAAGCCTGAACGGTTTCGAAGGCAAAACCGTGTTGCGGAATATTCAAACCAAGAGTGGAAATCGCGTGGCGGCCGGAGTGGCGGTGGTGGCATGCGGAGCGGAACCGAATCTCGATCTGGTGCGGAATACGCCTCTCTCCGGTCCGCATGGTTCGCCGGTCACGGAGTATCTGGAGACGGAAGAAAAAGGGATCTACGCCGTGGGCGACCTGGCGTTTT
>JALZAX010000174.1 GCA_030948055.1 Verrucomicrobiota bacterium
GGATGCGAAGTAAGACCTGACCTGCAAGTTTGCAAGTCCTTGCAGCAAGTTCCGCGCGACTACGCGGTGATGACGACGCGCACGTCGTCGCCGAAACTTTCCAGCGAATCCAGGCTCTCGTTTATCGCCTTCGCGTCGAGTGGAATGGTGCGAATGACACCGTGGGAAAGGTCGAGTCGGCCGGTGCGCGCCAGTTCCAAGAGCTCCGGAATTTCACTCGCCAGATGATCGGAGACGCCAATGATTTCGGCCTCTTTGTTGATGATTTCGTGATAAGGCGCGACCTCGAAACTCTTCTCTGTAATGCCGACGAGCGCCGCGCGTCCCATCGTGCCTAACGACTGCACCGCTTGTCGCATAGTCTGCGGTAGACCGATTAATTCGAGAGCAACATCGACATCGCGGATCTCTGAAGGATCGATGGGAATCGCGCCAAACCGAGAAGCGATCTGGAGCTTTTTCGGATTGATGTCGATGGCGAAAACTTTCGCGGCACCAAGTGCTCGCGCCAGTTGCACCGCGGAAACTCCGAGCCCGCCGATTCCAAAGACCGCGACCGTTTCACCTTCGCGCAGCCGCGCCTTGCGCAAGGCATGCAACGACGTCGCGGATGAACACATTAGGATCGCACCTTGTTCGAAAGAAATTTCGTCGGGCAAGGGAAAGACGTTGCGTTTGGGCACGACGACGAATTCGGCGTAACCGCCGTCGCGATCTTTGCCGATCATCTGCACAGTGGTGCAAAACTGTTCGTTACCGTTGCGGCAAAATTCACAATGGCCGCAGGTCGCCAGGTAATGAACGCAAACGCGATCGCCTGTTTCCTCTACGATGCCGGCAATCTCGTGACCGAAAGTCCTGGGCAAATTTTGCATGCGCGAAACGCCGGCGCGATAATGCGCGTCGGAATGACAAACTCCGGCGGCTTTGACGCGGATAAGGACTTCACCCGCGCCGACCTGAGGCATCGCAATTTCCTGCTCTTCCAGCGGCGAGCCGACCTTGGTTAAGCGAATCGCTTTCAACTCAACTTTACGAAATATTTTCCGGGCAGTTGTTTCACCAGCCTCTTCAATTCCAAACGAAGAAGCGTAGAAGAGACAATGTTGCTCGGCAGATCGGATTTTGTCGCTATGTCATCGATCGACGTCTCGTTAGACTCGATCGCCGCATACACTCGTTGCTCTTCTTCGCTCAGCTCCGGCAATGGACGCATCGCGGCTTCGGGTGACGGCTTTGCCTCAGGCAAAAGAATGCTGAGATCGTCGAGAATATCGTTCGCATCCATGACCAGCTTCGCGCCTTGTTGAATGAGACGATTCGAACCTTGCGCGCTCGGAGCGTTGATGTGACCGGGCACGGCGTAAACGGAGCGGCCTTGTTCGAGCGCCTGCGACGCGGTGATGAGTGCGCCGCTGTTCAGGCCGCATTCGACCACGAGAATGCCGTGACTCCAACCGCTGATGATGCGGTTGCGCATGGGGAATGTTTGGCGATCGGGCTCGATCTGCATGGAGAATTCCGAAACCACGGCGCCGTTTCCCTCGCGAATTTTTTCCGCAAGTGCGGCATTCTCCGGCGGATAAAGATTCATCAAACCGGACCCGATCACCGCGATGGTGCGGCCTTTCGCGGCCAGCGCGCCTTGATGCGCAGCGGTGTCGATCCCGCGCGCCAAGCCACTCACAATCGTGAGCCCCGCGTAAGCGAGTTGGTAGGAAAGTTTTTTGGCGGATTCGGTTCCATAATGTGTCGTGCGCCGACTTCCGATGATGCCAATGGCGTGATGATCGCGGTCGGCCAGCTCGCCCCAGACGTAAAGGACAATGGGTGGCGCATGAATTTCGCGCAGCTGTCGCGGATATGATGGCGATTCAGCGGTGATAACTTCTGCGCCGAAGTCGCGAATGCGCTGCAACTCCGCAGGAAGGTCAATCGTGTTTTCCCAACTCGTGATCTGATCGGCGACTTCCGGGCCGACGCCTTCCACTCGACGCAATTCCCCGCCGCGCGCCGCTAAAATTTTTTCCGGCGTCTCGAAAACCTGCAGCAATTTGCGCAGACGCACCGGCCCCATCGTCGGGAGCATGTTCAGTGCGATACACGCTTCGGTGGAATTCATGGCTGCAGGAAGTGATGCATATGTTGCGCGAACACCTCGTAAACGAGATGGCGCGGCGCCGCATAAACGCAGCGAATTGTTCGCCGACGATTTGTGATTCGATAGAAGAAAATGATGCGATAGCGACCGGCCCGCAGGCGGTAGAATCCTTCAAGCTCGCCCTCCAGTGCCCGAATATCTCCCTCGTCCCGTTCAAGCTGACGGATGGCCTCGCGAATGAGGCGATGCGGTTCGGGAGCGAGTGATCGCGTGAAGCGAACGACCTGCGCTTCCAGTTCAATCTTCATCCAGCGCGCTGACCGGAAAATATTTTCCGCCGCCTCTTCGCGCTTTGCGAATCGCGCGCATCGCGCCAGGGTCGGCCATGATTTCTAAAGTTTCAGCTAGCGCTGCCATGCGCTCAGCCGAAACGAGATAGGCGACCGGCTTTTCGTGGCGCGTGATGGTAATCAGCTCACCGTTCGACTTCTTGAGGAGCGCTGGCAGAGCGGCTTGCGCCTCGGTGACCGAATACGTAGATTTCATACCAAAGAACTATAGACAAGCGGGATGAATCGGCGAGCAAAATCCCGACCGCGAGGAATGTCTAAAACGGAATCTCGTCGTCGTCCGGCTCAGATGCGGACGGCCGCGGAGGCGGCGCCGTGCGGCCTCCGCTGCTGCGCGGAGGCTCATCACCGCCCTCGCCACCACCGCCACCAGCACCCGGCTTGCCGCCGAGCAGCTGCATAGTTTCGCCGATGACTTTCAACTTGCTGCGCTTTTGGCCGGATTGTTTGTCATCCCAGCTGTCGAGCTGCAGGCGCCCTTCTATAAGTACTGGCCGCCCTTTTTTCAGATACTCGCCGGCGATTTCCGCAGTGCGGCCCCAGAGAGTGATATCGACGAAGGTTACTTCCTCGCGTTTTTCGCCGCCTTCGGTCGAGTAAACGCGATTGACCGCCAGTCCGATGTCGGTGACGGCGCTGCCCTTGGGCGTGTAACGAACCTCGGGATCGCGGGTGAGGTTCCCCATCAGAATGACTTTGTTGAAGCTGGCCATTCTGTGGTTCTAACGAAACTACTTCTCGGCAGCCACCTTTTTCGAGCGCGGCGTCTTCTCCGTTTTCGGACGCAGCTTCTGGTAGTGCTGGCGATAAACTTCCGGATCGAGTTTGAACTTCGAGCGCAACTTGGTGATGAGCTGCGAGTCGGCGTGGAAGACGAAGTTCACGTAATAGCCGGCGTCGAGCTCGCCCGCCTGGTAGGAAAACTGCCGTTTGTCCATCTTCTGCACCTGCTCGATTTCGGCGCCTTCTTTTTGAAATTCTGACTCGAGACGATCGACAATGTCTTTGACGGTGTCCTCTTTGCCCTGCGAGTTCAGGACGATTAATGCTTCGTAACGGTTCTTCATACTTCCGGATTTTTGTTGAACGTGTTCATCGCGGAAACGAAGCCTTTGTCAATCGACCATTTCACCGCTTCGACCGCGCGCGCGACGGCTGTTTCCACGAGGGGAATTTCGTCTTCGAAGAAGCGGCCGAGGACGTAATCTGTCGCGCCGCGTTCAGGTGCGGCGCCGATACCAATGCGCAATCGCGCGATCTGGTCGGTGCCTAACGAGACGATGATGGAATCAAGACCGTTATGTCCGCCGGTGCCGCCTTCCAGACGCAGCCGCAACCGTCCAAGTTCGAGCGCCATGTCGTCGAAAACGATGAGCATTTCGCTCGGTTCGATTTTATAAAATTGCGCGACGGCCGCGAGCGGTTCGCCACTGCGATTCATGTATGTCATCGGCTTCACCAAGAAAACCGAATCGCTCTTCGCGACATACGCGCCCCACTTCGCTTCTCGTTGCCAGGCGACGCCGGCATCAACGGCCAGGCGATCGAGCACGACGAAACCGATGTTGTGCCGCGTCCGCTCGTATTCTGGACCGGGATTGCCGAGACCGGCGACCAACCGAATCGACACGACTCGTTAGGCGAAGCAGCCGAAGCCTACTTCTTCTCCTTGTCCTTCGCTGGCGCCGCCTTGCCCGGTGCTGCCGCAGGCGCAGCTTCGCCCTCTTCCTTTTTCGCCGTAATGACTTCCGGTCCAGCCGCCGCTTCCGCAGTAGCTGCCACCGGCTCTTCTTCCACGGTCGGAGCCATGACGGAGAACGCAGTTAAGTCCGGCGAGATCCTGGTTTTCACGCCGTCGGGTAATTGAATTTCGCGGACGTGAATCGAGTCGCCGATGTTGAGCGCGGAGACATCGACGCTAATGACATCGGGCAAATCCTTGGGCAAACATTCGATGGCGAGCGCACGAATATTTTGTTCGAGCAGGCCACCGAAGTTTTTCACGCCATTCGGCGTGCCCGTCGGTTCGAGCGGGACGTCGGCCTGAATGACTTCGTCCATGGAGACGGCATGGAAATCGATGTGAAGGACAGAGCCACCGATCGGGGAATGCTGCACTTCCTGCACGAGCGCGAGACGGTTCTGGCCGCCTTTCATTTCCAGTTCCACCAAAATGTTTTCGCCCGAGGCGTGGCTGAGCATGGCGTTGATGTCGCGCCGCGAAACCTGCAACGCTTCCGGTTTATCCTTCGCGCCGTAAATGATCGCCGGGACCGAGCCGGTTGCTTTCAATTTTCGCACGGCGGAACGACCGAGGGCGGTCCGCGGTTCTACGCTGAGTTTTACTTGTTTGGCCATGGCTGAATCCTATTCGCTATCGATCCTGAACAACGACGAGACGGATTCGTCATTGTGAATCCGCTTGATGCCTTCACCGAGCAACTCGGCGACGCACAACACGGTGGTCTTAAATCCTTCCACCGTGCGCACAGGCGTGCTGTTGGTCGTAACCAATTCCTCAATTTGCGATTTTTGCAACCGCGGAATGGCGATATCCACGAGGACAGCGTGCGAGACGCCGGCGTAGATTTTCTTCGCGCCGCGCGCTTTCAAAATGTCTGCGGCGGAAGTCAATGTGCCCGCGGTCTCGGTCAAGTCGTCGACCAGAAGAACGTCGCAGTCTTCCACCTCGCCGATGACGTAGAGCGCTTTCGTTTCGGTCGCGCTTTTGCGCTGTTTGGCCACGATCGCGAGATTCGCCCCCAAAGTTTGCGAGTAGGCGGAGGCCATTTTCAATCCGCCAACGTCAGGCGAAACGACCACGGTTTTACCGGTGAAAATTGTGCGGAGGTATTTTATCAGCACGGGCATCGAATAAAGATGATCCACCGGAATATCGAAGAACCCCTGCACTTGCTGCGCGTGCAAATCCATCGTCAAAACGCGATCGACGCCGGCAGCATGGAGAAGATTGGCGACCAACTTCGCCGTGATCGGGACGCGCGGTTTATCTTTGCGATCCTGTCGCGCGTAACCGAAAAAGGGAATCACCGCGGTGATCCGCGCCGCGCTCGCCCGCCGCGCCGCATCCACCATGATGAGCAATTCCATCAGGTGTTGATTAGTCGGGGGACAGGTCGGTTGAATGATGAAAACATCCCGGCCGCGAATGTTTTCCTCAATCCTCACATAGGTTTCGCCGTCGGGAAATTGGCTGATCGTCGCCTGGCCAAGCGGGTTGCCGATGGTGTCGCAAATACGCTGCGCCAGCTCGCGATTAGCGGAGCCGCTGAAGATTTTAAGCTCGGGCTGAAGCGCGTACATCGGAGGGCCGCTAACCTAGGCGCGGCTCGCCGACCTTGGCAATGGCTGATTCTTTGCTCCGGCTACTCGATGGTACGTTGGATGCTCCATTGGCAGTGTGATTTTCCGTACAAGTCATAACCCAGCCCCGCCA
>JALZAX010000175.1 GCA_030948055.1 Verrucomicrobiota bacterium
CCGCACTCATAAGGTGCGCTTTCGCATGGCTGACCCCGCTATTACTCCCGAACTCGTGGCCAAACATGGTCTAACGAGTGAAGAATTTGAGCGGATCAAAAAGATCCTCGGACGCGCACCGAATTTCACCGAGCTCGGCATCTTTTCCGTCATGTGGAGCGAGCATTGCTCCTACAAGAATTCACGGCGTGAGTTGAAAAAATTTCCGACGACCGGGCCGAACATTTTGGTCAAGGCCGGAGAAGAGAACGCCGGAGTCGTCGATATCGGCGATGGCTGGGCGGTCGCGTTTAAGATCGAATCGCACAATCACCCCAGCGCGATCGAGCCGTTCCAAGGCGCGGCTACCGGCGTGGGGGGAATCATTCGCGACATTTTCACGATGGGCGCGCGGCCGGAATTTTCCCTGAACTCGCTGCGTTTCGGACCAATCACCGGCGATTCGCCGAATGTGAAAGCGAATCGGCGTTTGTTTGCCGGAGTTGTTTCCGGCATCGCGCACTACGGCAATTGCATCGGCGTTCCCACCATCGGTGGCGAAATTTATTTCGACGAGAGCTTCGAAGGAAATCCTTTGGTGAATGTTTTTTGTCTCGGGGTTTTGCGGCACGAACAACTGGCGCGCGGCGCAGCCAGCGGTGTGGGCAATCCGGTTTTCTACGTTGGCGCCGAAACCGGTCGCGATGGTTTAGCCGGCGCGGCCTTTGCCTCGCGCGAGTTAACGGAAGAATCGCGCGAAGATCGACCGGCAGTGCAAGTAGGCGATCCCTTCAAAGAAAAGCTGCTGCTCGAAGCATGTCTGGAGTTGTTAAGCACCGATGCGGTCGCAGGAATCCAGGACATGGGCGCGGCTGGACTCACGTGCTCGACTTGCGAAACGGCCAGCCGGGGCGGAACCGGCGTGGAGATCGATCTCGCGAAAGTTCCAAAGCGTGAGACCGGCATGACGCCTTACGAAATTCTTCTGAGCGAATCGCAGGAACGCATGTTGATCATCGCCAAGCAAGGCAAGGAACAAGTCGTTAGGCAAATCTTCGAAAAATGGGATGTGCCCTGCGCCAAAATCGGCCGCGTGACCGACGACGGCATGATGCGCGTGCGGAATAACGGCACTGTCGCGGCAGAAATTCCCGCAAAGCCGCTCGCAGATGAAGCGCCACTCTATACGCGGGGGGCGAAAGCCCCTCCGCAAAATACGCCGATCGATCTCTCGACTTTACCAGCCGTCGACCCACACACGGCGCTGCGCCAGCTACTCGCTGATCCCACGATCGCCTCAAAGAATTGGGTCTATCGCCAATACGATCACATGGTGCGGACCGGAACAGTGGTTAGGCCGGGATCGGATGCAGCCGTTTTCCATCTGCGTGAGGCGAACAAATTTCTCGCGGCTACTACCGATTGTAATTCGCTCTACTGCTCGTTAGACCCACGCGAAGGCGGTCGCATCGCGGTGGCGGAAGCGGCGCGCAATCTCACTTGCTCTGGCGCGAAGCCACTGGCCGTAACGGACAACTTGAACTTCGGCAATCCCTACAAGCCTGAAAATTTCTGGCAATTGCGGGAGTGCGTCGAAGGCCTCGCGGAAACCTGTCGCGCTTTCGACACGCCCGTCATCGGCGGAAATGTCTCTCTATATAATGAGAGTCCGGCCGGTGTGGTCGATCCGACTCCGACTGTTGCAATGGTCGGCCTGATCGAGGACGAAGCGCACATCACCACGCAATTTTTCAAGAAGGCCGGCGACGTTATCATTTTGGTCGGCGAAATCGGGAACGAACTTGGCGCGTCGCGTTTCCTGAAAGTTTGTCATCGCCGAAAAATCGGAGCTGTGCCGCGTCTCGACTTGGAACGGGAAATCGCGGTGCAGAATGAAACGCGCAAACTTATTCGGGCCGGACTTGTGCAGAGCGCACATGATTGCTCGGAAGGCGGTCTGGCCGTCGCGCTGGCTGAATCCTGTTTCAATCCCGAGCGGAATCTTGGCGCGATCGTTACCATGGCGGGTGGCGGGAATGCTGCCCTGTTTGGCGAAGCGCAATCGCGCATTATCATTTCTGTAAGCGAAAAAAATCTCGCGGCAGTCCGCGCCAGCCTAACGAGTAGTAGCATTCCTTTTTGCGAGCTTGGTCGCGTCGCGGAAGAGGAGCTGCGCATCGATCTCGGTGGGGAATCTTATCGCTGGCCGATCGAAGAGATTCACGATCTCTGGTTCAACTCCATTGCCCGCGCAGTGGAAGGCGATTCGAACGAAAGAATTCCCAGCCTGTAAAACGACCGAACTACGAACGATTCATTGAACGCGGCGCGCGATGGTGGATTATTCGGGACGATGTCGCATTCTCCCCCGCAGAGCGAAGTCGAGATCCCGGAAGCCGCCATGTTTCCGCAGCATGAGTGCGGGATTTTCGCGGTCTTCGGTCACCCGAATGCTGCGGTGCTGACCTACTACGGACTCTTCGCTTTGCAGCATCGTGGGCAGGAGAGTGCCGGCATTGTCACGAGTAACGGAAACGGCAGCACGTTTCAGATGCATCGGGACATGGGTTTGGTCTCGCAGGTTTTCGGCGCGGAAGAATTAGAACGCCTGAAAGGCACGCGCGCGCTCGGACACACGCGCTATTCCACGACCGGCTCGAGCACGCTAAAAAACGCACAGCCGTTTGTGGTCGATTGTTTCCGCGGCCAGATTGCCGTGGCGCACAATGGAAATTTGATCAACGCCGCCGTGCTGCGGGATGAACTGGAGCGCAAAGGTTCCATTTTCCAAACGACGGCCGACAGCGAAATCATTCCGCATTTGCTCGCACAGCCGCTAAACAACGGCGGCAGCCCACTCGGTGTGCTGCGGCGATTGGAAGGCGCGTTCAGTCTCATCATCATGAGCGAGCGTGAAATTGTCGGGGTGCGCGATCCGTTTGGTTTCCGTCCGCTCGTTCTAGGTAAACTCGACGGCGCTTATATTCTAGCCTCGGAAACCTGCGCCTTCGATCTGGTGCACGCGGAATTCATCCGCGACGTCGAACCCGGCGAAGTTGTCATCATCAGCGAAGACGGCATTCGATCGGAATGGCCATTTCGCGACGAACAGCGGGCCTTTTGCATGTTCGAATACGTTTACTTCTCGCGACCGGACAGCATTCTCGGCGGTATTAATGTCGCGAAAGTTCGTACGGAAATGGGCCGTGAACTCGCGCGGCGTTTTCCAGTCGAAGCCGATATCGTTGTGCCGGTGCCGGACTCAGGAAATTATGCCGCGCTTGGTTTCGCGCAGGAATTAAACATTCCTTACGAGCACGCTTTCGTGCGCAATCACTACATCGGCCGCACTTTTTTGCAGCCGAGTCAGCTCATTCGCGATTTCGATGTGCGCGTGAAATTGAATCTCATCAAAGAAGCGGTGGAAGGAAAACGCGTCGTGGTGGTGGATGATTCCATCGTGCGCGGAACGACGGCGCGCGCGCGCGTGGTGAACCTGCGCGAAGCCGGCGCGAAGGAAGTGCACATGCGTGTGAGTTGTCCGCCGCATCGTTTTGCCTGTCATTACGGCATCGATTTTCCTGATCCGGAAAAATTGATCGCGAACCAGCTTTCGATGCCGCAGATCTGCGAATACTTGAACGTCGATAGCCTGGGGTACCTCGACGTCGATGGGATGGTGCGCGCGACTGGCAAGCCGGCTAACGAATTCTGTCTCGCCTGCTTTACCGGCAATTATCCGCTGCCGGTGGACCCGGAGCTCGACAAATTCATCATGGAAAAACGCGAAGGCCGCGCCAAAGCACTCGCAGAGGCGGAAGCGCATCCGAGTTTGTTTGCCGATCTTAAGTAAGTGAAATCGCCGAAGGCGTACGCGCGCGCCGGGGTCGACGTCGATCTCGGGAATTTGGTGAAGCGCAAAATCCAGGCGCGCGTGAAAAGCACTCATGGTCCCGAAGTGCTGGGAAAAATCGGCGGCTTCGGCGGATTGTTCGCGCCGAACTTTTCAAGAATGCGCGAGCCGGTGCTAGTGGCGAGTGTCGACGGCGTCGGAACGAAATTGAAAATCGCTTTTGCGATGAAGCGCCACAACACAGTCGGCGCGGACCTGGTTAATCATTGTATCAACGACATCGCAGTTCTCGGCGCGCGGCCTTTATTCTTTCTCGACTACATCGGCGCGGAAAAATTGGAGCCGCGCGTTTTCGATCAAATTCTTTCCGGATTCACCAAGGCATGTCGCTCGGGAAGTTGCGCCCTGATCGGCGGCGAAACCGCGCAGATGCCGGGAATGTATCGCCAGGGCGAATACGATCTGGCTGGTTGCATCGTCGGTGTAGTCGATCGCGCAAAGATGATTGACGGCAGCCGCATCAAATCGGGTGACGTCATTCTCGGACTGCCTTCAAATGGCCTGCATACCAACGGCTATTCTCTCGCGCGCAAGATTCTGTTTCAAACGATGCGGTTAAAGCTAAGCGCAAAACTTCCGGACTTGAACCTCTCGTTAGGCGAAGAATTGCTCCGCACGCACAAGAACTATCAGCCATCATTGAGCAGCATTCCGACAAACCAACTGCATGGTCTGGCGCACATCACTGGTGGCGGCTTGATCGATAACCTGCCGCGGATTTTGCCGAAAAATCGTGATGCAGTTATTGATACTAAGAGCTGGAGCGTGCCGAGGATTTTCAAGATCCTGAGCGAAAATGGAAAGGTCGCGCGCGAGGAAATGTATCAGGTCTTCAACATGGGCATGGGCATGGTCGCGATTGTTTCTGCCAGTGATTCAAAGCAGCTGGCCAAGAGGTTGCGCGCGAAAATTATCGGGCGGGTCGAACCAGGAAGCGGAGTAACCCGTTTGATTTTGTAGGCGCGCGGACGATTAAGTCTGCGATGGAAAAGCGCCAGCTTGGAAAGACCGACATGCACGTTTCGGTGCTTGGTTTCGGCGGCGCGGAAATCGGATTCGAAAGCGTCACCGCCGACACAGTCGAGCAGCTACTGAACAGTGCGCTGGATGCCGGACTTAATGTTATCGATACCGCCGAGTGCTATGAGGCAAGCGAAGAGTTAATCGGGAAGACCGTTAGCCACCGCCGCGACGAATTTTTCCTCTTTACCAAAGTTGGCCACCCGCACGGTATCGGGAGCGAGGATTGGTCGACTGCTTCCATCCTACAAAGCATCGAGCGCAGTTTGCGTCGCTTAAACACAGATCGTCTCGATCTCGTCCAGCTTCATAGCTGTTCGGAGGCGGTCTTAAAAAAAGGCGATGTTATCGGGGCCTTACAGACGGCGCGCGAGCGTGGGCATACTCGTTACATCGGTTACAGCGGGGATAGTCGCTCCGCCAGGTTCGCGGTGGAATCGGGTGCCTTCGATACCTTGCAGACTTCACTCAACATCGCGGATCAAGAACCTATCGAACTAACTATTCCGGCGGCGCGCGAACGAGGCATGGGTGTGATTGCTAAACGTCCGATCGCGAATGCCGCGTGGAAAGCCGGACACCGACCGATGGATTCCTACCAACACTCTTACTGGGATCGTCTGCGCAAGTTAGACTACGATTTCATTCGCGGCCGATCGCTCGAGCAATCAATTGCGCACGCGTTACGTTTTACTTTGAGCGTGCCTGGAGTGCATACGGCGATTGTTGGCACAACAAAACCAGAACGTTGGCAGGAGAACGCGAAACTCCTGGAAGCAGGTGCACTTACCGAAGCGGAATTCAGTGCCATCCGCGAACGATGGGATGATATCGCGCCCTCAACCTGGGTAGGACAAACATGAAGCAACGTAAACTCGGCCGCGGCGGACTAGTGGTTTCCGCGATTGGACTCGGATGCATGGGTATGTCTGAATTCTATGGTCCGGGC
>JALZAX010000176.1 GCA_030948055.1 Verrucomicrobiota bacterium
GCCGCCGATGATCTGCGCGTCAGCTACATTATCTTTCCCGGAACAGCGGAAAGTTCTTTCGGCCCGCCCGACCTGGAAAAAATTCAGGCGAAATGCGAAACGCTGGTGAAGGAGATTGGCGGAGCGGGAGTGCCATTGCACAAGTGGGTCAGCATCATTCCGACGCCGACGCCTACTCCAACTCCGACGCCCACACCGAGCCCGACTGCAACGCCATCGCCTTCCGCGAGCGGATCGCCCGCGGTTTCGCCATCGCCGACTTTTGCCTTTCCGTTGCCGACAACTTCGCCTACGCCAACACCAACGGCGTCGCCGATTCCTTCGCCCTCTCCCAGCGAATCACCACTCGTTAGGCAGAAAGCGCGCAAAAAATCTTCCGCTCAGCTGAAACAGGAGAACAAAATAACCTGTATTGTGGCGACGGCATGTTAAACGCCACTGCATGAATCCGGAGAGCAAAGATTTTCTCAAGCTGCTGGTCGAAACGCCGAGCCCGTCCGGTTACGAACATGAAGTGCAAAAGCTCGTGCGCGAGCGCATCCGGCCATGGTGCGACACCGTGCGCACCGATGTGATGGGCAATGTCTTCGGCGTGCGCAACCCCGAGGGCAAACCGCGCATCATGCTCGCGGGACATTGCGACCAGATCGGCTTCATCGTGCAATACATCACCGACGAAGGTTTCCTGCACGTCGAGCCGATCGGCGGCGTCGATCCGGTGGTCGCGACTTCGCAGCGCGTTTTGATCATGACAAAGGGAGGACTAATTCCCGGCGTCATCGGACGCAAAGCGATCCATCTGATGGACGACGAGGACAAAAAGAAAGTCCCGAAGATCCACGATCTTTACGTCGATATCGGCGCGGAAAATAAATACGACGCGCTGAAGTTTGTTTCGTTCGGTGACGCCGGAATTTTTGTGCAGCCGTATGTCGAGCTGGCGAACGAGCGCGTGGTTTCGATGGCTTTCGACAACAAGATGGGCACGTGGATCGTGACCGAAGTCTTGCGTTTGTTGCACGAAGAGAAGTTCGACGCATGCGTCGTCGGCGTTTCCACCGTGCAGGAGGAAATCGGTTTACGTGGCGCGCAGACAAGTGCGTTTTCCAGCGAAGCGGATGTTGGTATCGCCCTCGATGTCGCGCACGGAACCGACACGCCGGGCATTGAGAAAAAAAAAGCGGGCGATTTCAAAATTGGCGCCGGCCCGATGATTGCGCGCGGCGCGAACATCAATCCGCGAGTGTTTGAGACCCTGGTGGGAATCGCGGAAGCGGAAGGCATTCAATACCAGGTGGCCTCCGCGCCGCGTGGCACGGGCACGGATGCAAACGTGATGCAGTTATCGCGCGGCGGAATGGCCACGGGATTGCTTTCGGTCCCGCTCCGCTACATGCATACGCCTAACGAGTTGTTAGCGCTGGAAGACTTGGAAGATACGGCACGGCTGCTGGCTTTGTTTTGCCAGCGTGTCACGAAAGATCAGGATTTTACGCCATGAAAACGACACGCAGAAAATTCATTCAAGTCTCAACACTGGCGGGCAGCGCGGTCTTAACGCGCGGCCTTTACGCTGCGGACGAAAAACCGAAACCGATGAACATTCTCATTCTCGGCGGAACGGGATTCACCGGTCCGTTTCAAGTGAAGTATGCGCTCAGCCGCGGGCATAAAGTCACGGTTTTCAATCGCGGCAAGAGTCATCCGGGCGAATTGCCGGAAGGCGTCGAGCAGTTGGTCGGCGATCGCAGTGGCCAGCTCGATGCGTTGAAAAATCGCAAGTGGGATGTGGTGATCGATAATCCGACCAGCGTGCCGGTCTGGGTGCGCGACGCCGCGG
The DNA here is from genome assembly GCA_030948055.1 of Verrucomicrobiota bacterium. GTDB lineage: Bacteria > Verrucomicrobiota > Verrucomicrobiia > Chthoniobacterales > UBA10450 > JACCTI01. The sequence continues at coordinate 1,841 of JALZAX010000176.1, forward strand.
AGATTCTAAAAGGTAACGTCGATCGTTACGTTTTCATCTCGACGATTTCCGTTTACGCCGACAACACCAAACCGAACGACGAGGCCGGCGCGTTGGCAAAATACGAAGGGCCGAACGCGATGAAAGAAACGCGCGAAAGTATTGTGGCGTCGGAGTTCAAACTTTACGGGCCATTGAAGGCGCTCTCCGAACAAGAGGCGGGAAAATGGTTCCCGAAAAAGACGTTGATCATTCGACCGGGATTGATCGTCGGGCCTAACGACCAGACGGATCGCTTCACTTATTGGCCGGTGAGGATCGAGCGCGGCGGCGAAGTGCTCGCGCCCGGTGATCCCAAAGATCCAGTGCAATTCATCGATGCGCGCGACCTGGCTGAGTGGACCATTCGGATGGTGGAAAAAGGCGCGGTCGGCATTTACAACGCGACCGGTCCCGCGAAAGAACTCGGTGTCGGCGATATGTTAGGCGGAATCAAAACCGTCTTGAAATCAAACGCCACCTTCACCTGGGCGGACGCCGGTTTTCTCGAAGCACAGAAAGTTTCGCCGTGGTCGGACATGCCGGTCTGGGTGCCTTCGCGCGGTGAAGAAGGCGGACTTTCGCGCACGAGCATCCAGAAGGCGCTCGCGGAAGGTCTTACTTTCCGTCCGCTCGATGTGACCGCGCGCGACACGCTCGCCTGGTTCAAAACGCAACCGACGGAGCGCCAGGCGAAATTGAAAGCCGGCCTCACGCCCGAGCGCGAAAAGGAAGTCCTGGCTGCGTGGCACAAGCAACATGCCTAACGAGTGCTGAAATTTTTTCGACGCTTGGTTGACGTTCGGCCTGACGAGTGGGGGGCGATGTGGCTCGCCTTCGTCTTCAACTTTGTCGTCCTCGCCGGCTATTACATTCTCCGGCCGATCCGCGAAGAGATTGGCGCCACCAGCGGCGTAGAAAATCTGCCGTGGATGTACACGGCCACACTCATCGGCATGCTGGTGGCGAATGCACTCTTTGCCGCCATCGTCTCGCGCATGTCGCGTCGCAAATTTCTACCCGTCGCCTACCGCTTCGCCATCGCGAATCTCTTCATCTTTTTCGTTCTCATGCGCTTCGTCTCGCCGGACTGGCAATGGCTGCTCGCGCGCTCGTTTTTTGTCTGGGTCAGCGTCTTCAATCTTTTCGCGACCACGCTTTTTTGGGCTTTCATGACGGACCTTTTCACTGCGGAACAAGGCAAACGCCTCTTCGGTTTCATCGCGATCGGCGGCTCGTTAGGCGCAATTCTCGGACCGCTCGTTCCGACCTTTCTGGTCAACCGATTCAGCACCGGCATTTTTTGCCTGATGTCAGCGGTAATGTTTGAAATTGCGGCGCAATGCGTGCGTTTTTTTCCAACGGAGTTTCGCGAAGAGCGTCAAGCATCGACGGCGGAGAAGCCGATGGGCGGAAATATTTGGGACAGCGTCACGCACATCTTTCGCTCGCCCTACTTGATCGGCCTTGTGCTTTTTATCTTCATTTACACGCTGACCAACACCTGGGCCTATTTTCAGCAAGCTGATCTCACGCAACATGAGTTGACGGACAAAGCCTCGCGCACAGCGTTTTTCGGGAAGCTCGATTTTTCGGTCAACACACTGACCATCCTGATTCAGCTTGGCCTAACGAGTCGTTTGCTGAAATGGTTCGGCGTCGGCTTTACGCTTGTGCTCATGCCGGCGCTCAGCGGGATCGGGTTTCTCGCCATTGGTTACGCGCCGATTCTCATCGTGCTGGCGGTTTTTCAAGTGATGCGGCGCGCCGCCGGCTTCGCCTTGCTGCGACCGGCGCGCGAAATCCTCTTCACGGTTTTGCGGCGCGAAGACAAATACAAAGCAAAAAGTTTCATCGATACTTTCGGCTATCGCGCCGGAGATCAGGTGGGTGCGTGGTCTTACAAAGGCCTGCACGATGCGGGACTGGATGTGCGCATCACCAGTTACCTGGCGGTGCCGCTGGTCGCGTTTTGGTGCGGCCTGAGTTTGTGGTTAGGCCGAAAGCAACGCGAACTGGCGAAGGCACGCGAAGAAGCCACTCCTTAGTCGCGCAGTTCGCTCAGGACTTTTTCCAGCGCCGCGACCGCTTCTTCTGCATCAACGCCGTGCGCTTCGAGCGTAAGTTTTGCGCCCCGTTCGAGACTGGCGCGCATGATATCCATCACGCTGGTGGCGGAGAAGCTTTCCCCGTTGCGCATCATCTTGATTTCAGCACGAAAGCTATTCGCCTTGCGTGCGAACTCCGCCGCCGGCCGCGCGTGCATGCCCATTGCGTTCTGCACCGTGACTTCGCGCGAGACCGTGACCGGTTCGCGTTTGGCCCGTCCCCATTTCAACATCCGCTACTATTGCATCAATCCGCAGCGTCGATGCAAAAAGCGTTGAGGCCCGAGAAGCCGACAGTATCCAAATGGTCTGTCGAATTCGTCAGGCGGGCGGCCCTGGCGGCGTGGAAACTGAAGTCTTCTTTTTTGTCGGGGCCTGCTTAATGCGACGTGGCGGCGGCCGCTCTGCCGGCGCTGGCGGGCCCACGACCGACGGATTGACGTTGAGCACCGGCCATGGACGAGGGAAAATGTGCCCCACCATCGGCGGAGGATACTGCCGTGGTAAGTCGCGGAAGAGCGGCCGGACGTTAGAAGACTTTGGGACCGCAGGTGGTTTCTTGGCGGTGGCCTTGGCCGCGTGTCCCGGCTTGGAGTTTTTCTCCGAAATTTTTTGAGGTGATGGCGCCGGGATATTTTTGGGCGCGTCTGCGTTTTCTTCTTCGGTCGGGGTGGGTTGCGGCGGCGCAGTTTCGACGATCGGTTTGTCGGTCTCGGCAGGTCCCTCTGCGGGCGCGGGCACCGGCGTTTCCTGCAACGTCGGCAATTGCTCCGGACCCGTATCAATTGCCGGGCTTCCGCGATCGGGAGAAAACAGATTGCTTGCAGTGGCCGGCGCAGCATTCGAGGTCAGTTCAACACCGAACTTTGAGAGAGTTTGCGATTTCACTTGAGCGGAGGAATGCGCCCCGCTGAAGGCGCCATTAGGTGATGATGCCTTCGCCTCTTTGTTTTCAGATGCAGCCAGATCGGAGGCGAGGGTTGTGGGCTCCGTTACTTTTCCCATTCCGTCTATCGGTCGTGTATCAGCGTCCGATTTAAAGGCCGGAGCGTCGGACGTTGCGTCCGTAGCTACGATTGCAGTCGGTTGATGCGCGCGTTGCGCCAGGATGACTGCCGCTAACATCGCGATCGCGAGAAGAATGGCGGCAAGCGCAAAGGATTTCCGGACGGAGTGCCGCGGCGGCAACGGCTCGATTTCATTTTCTGTCGCGGGGCCAAGCACAATTGGCAGGCCCCACTTACTCGCCTCCAGATCCTGCCGCTCAATTTCTGCAACGCACGCCTCGATCTGCCGTTGCAGAGCGAGCGGATCGGACGGCCGATCCGCCGGATTTTCGGCCAACATACTCTCGAGCAATTCCCGCACGGATCCGGGCAAACCGATGGCATACTGCAAAGCCGTCGCGCCGCCGACGAGCGGCACGCCCTTCAGGAGGAACCAAAGCGACGCGCCTAACGAGTAGATCTCCGAGCGGAAATTGAGCGGTCCCTCATGTAACTGTTCCGGGCTGGAGAAATCCGCCGGATTCAACGATTCGTGTCCATGACCACTCGAGTGTGAAAGTGAAGGGGCCACGCCGAGAAAATTCAGCACCTTGATCAGCGGCCATCCTCCATCCTCCGTCTCACCCGCCACTAGCATGATGTTTCCCGGATAGACCGCGTAATGAATGACGCCGTGCAAACTGGCCGCGACCAGGGCGCTGACCATTTGTGAAGCGATGCGCAAGACGGCGCCGACCGGCATCGGTCCTTTACTCTTGATCCAATCTTCCGCCGTCGTGCCTTCCAGATAATCGGTGACGTAAACGAGCTGGTCCTCATCGACTCCGAAATCGCGCAAACGCGGAATGTTGATGTGATTGATTTGCTGCGCGGCGCGCG
>JALZAX010000177.1 GCA_030948055.1 Verrucomicrobiota bacterium
TTGATGACGATCGCCCGCCTGGCGGGAGGCCGGAAGTGGCTCATTGCCTAACGAGTAGTAGCCCGAGCTGCCGGCGATGTAATCACTTTGGCTGCGCCGTCCAATCACTCCGCGTCCCTCGAGATTTAGGCAGAACTCAATACTGCGCGGACGAAAAGTTTCGCCCCAGTTCAGTTCGCGATCGGGCCGGAAATCGTGCCATTCCACGCTCAGCCCGAGGCGATCGAAATCGCCGTAGAGTTGTCGACAACCTTCGCGCCACGACGCGGTCTGGGAAATCATCTCGCGTAATTACCAGTGTGAGGCCGCGAAAAGCAAGAAGACGGAATCAATCGCGATCGCCCGCGATGAAATCCGCAAAGGAACGGCGCACGCGGTGAAACATCGCGGCCGCGTCATCTTTTGTGCGATGAAACATCCCTTTGATCCGTCTCTTGATCACGTTTTCGTCTTCGTCGCTTTCCTCAATTCCTTCGTCGCTGCTCGAGTCGACATGCTCGTCGTCGGCCGGCGTCTGCTGGACATCTTCACGCGCGATACGATCGCGACGATCTTCTTCAACGTGCGCGATGTTCGCTCCGTGATACAACCCTTCCACGCGCACGACATTGCCGCGGTTGGCGTTGATTTGAATGGTGCCGAGCGGCCGACGCGTTTGATCCTGCAAAGTGACGATCCAGATTGGAAGGTGCTGTTCGTTCGTGCGCAGCGTGTAATTAATGCGATCGAAATTTTGATGCGATTGATCGGCGGTGTGGCTCGCCACCTGAAACGCGCCGCTCGAATCGAGATTTAATTTCGACGCGGCGAAAGTTGCGTTCGAGGCGGAACCGACCACGCCGTGCGGCGCTTGATTGGAAATGATACGCCGACCTGCCACCTGGATTTCGCGCACGCCGCCGGGCGCGGTGCGGTCCGCGACGAGAATATTCCATTTCGTCGGCTGCGGATCGCCGTCGACACCGGTGACAGAAATAATTCTATTGAGATAGCCGCCGTTAAGTTGGCGCACAGCCTTGAGCGCATCGTAGGCGGTCGCTTGTTGTTGGGCGGACGCGGAAGAAACGATGAACGAAAACGCCAGCGCCATTGTCAATCGCCTCATGCGGCAGACAAAACTGTGATTGTGTCTATCTGTCCAACTCAAATCCGTTCGAGGCTTGAAGAACGGAAGCACAACGTCCAGCCTTGCTGCGAGCGATGAAGAAAAAGCGGAAGGTGGAATTCTCCAGCCACACGGGAAATCTCGCTCTGATGCGAAAATTCGTGCGCGCATTTCTCGACGCCTACCCCTTTTCGGAAAAAGAACGCACGCTCATGGTTCTTGGCGTAGACGAAGCCTGCACGAATATTATTCGGCACGCTTATCATTTGCAGGACGATCAACCGATCGCCCTTTCGCTCGAGGGCAAACCCGATTGCGTCTGTTTGCGGCTGCGCGATTACGGCAAACAAAGCCTGCCGGAGAAAATGAAAGGCCGCGCGCACGATCTCATCAAACCCGGCGGTCTCGGCTTGCATCTCATTCGTCACGCCTTCGACAAAGTCGATTACATTTTAAAAAGCCGCGGCACGGAGCTGGTGCTGACGAAAAGATTGGGATGAGAAAAAATCCCAAATCCCAAGCTCCAAGTTCCAAAGAAGCTCCAAATCCCAAGCTCCAAGAGCTTGAATTATTTCGCTGTTTGAAATTTGGAGCTTGGGATTTCTTTGGGATTGGGATTTGGAACTTGGAGCTTTTCGATGAAACCGCCTGAGCCAGATCCCGTTTTCGAAGTTTCGCTGCGTCCGCCGATGTTCAGCGAATTCACCGGACAGGTGAAGGTTTGCGAACGTCTCGCAGTCTTGGTGGAAGCGGCCAAGAAACGCGGCGACGTGCTCGAACATATTTTGCTTAGCGGTCCACCGGGATTAGGCAAGACAACGCTGGCGCACATCATCGCGAACGCCATGGGTGTGAATGTAAAAAATACCAGCGGCCCGGTGATTGAAAAAGCAGGCGAGCTCGCCGGACTTCTGACGTCACTGGAAAAAGGCGACGTACTTTTCATCGACGAGATTCATCGGCTGCAACCGACCATCGAAGAATATTTGTATCCGGCGATGGAGGATTACCGGCTCGATATCATCATCGATCAGGGACCGCAGGCGCGCAGTCTGCGATTGCAATTGCCGAAGTTCACGCTGATCGGCGCGACCACACGCGCGGGAATGGTGAGCGCCCCATTACGTTCGCGTTTCGGTATGACGGCGCGACTCGATTACTACGCCGCGGAAGAGATGCACAAAATTATCCTGCGCAGCGCCGGTCTGCTTTCCGTGCCGATCGACCATGATGGCGCGACGGAAATCGCGGCGCGCTGTCGCGGGACGCCGCGGACGGCGAACAATCTTTTGCGCTGGGTGCGCGATTTCGCGCAAGTGAAAGCGGACGGAAAAATTAACGCCGACGTGGCCGATCGCGCCCTGACGATGTTGGAAATCGATCGCGACGGATTCGATCAATGGGACAAGCGCGTCATCGAAGCGCTCATCCATAAGTTTAACGGCGGACCTGTTGGCTTGAACTCGTTAGCCGTCGCCATTGGTGAAGAAGCCGGCACGCTCGAAGAAGTGAACGAGCCATATCTGATCATGGAAGGTTACATCAAACGCACGCCGCAGGGACGCGTGGCCTTGCCGAATGCGTATCGCAAACTCGGATTGAAGCCGCCAGTCGGTCCGCAATCGGAGCTTTTCGGAAGTTAGGTCTTAACCACAAAGATCGCGGAGGGCGCAGAGGGGAAAAGATTTTGGATTTCCTCTGCGAACTCTGCGTCCTCCGCGGTTAAACTTCTTCGTTCGAATGCAGACCGATTTTTTTCAGCAGAGCGCGAAGGTTTTCACGGTCGCCGAATTGACCCGCGCCATTCGCGGAACGCTCGAAACGAAATTTGGCGCGGTTTGGGTGCAGGGAGAAATTTCCAATTACAAACTACATCCTTCCGGCCACCAATACTTCACGTTGAAGGATCAACGCGCGCAGATCAGCTGCGTGATTTTTCGGAACACGGATTTTTCAGCGTCGCAACCGCTGGCCGACGGTGCGCAGGTCCAGGTCTACGGACAAATTTCCGTTTTTGAGGCGCGCGGTCAGTATCAACTGAGCGTGCAAATTCTCCAGCCGCGCGGGCTCGGCGTGTTGCAGGCGAAATTCGAAGCACTCAAGCGCAAGCTCGAGGCGGAAGGATTGTTCGATCCGGCGCACAAAAAAGCGCTGCCGAAATTTCCGCGACGCATCGGCATTGTTACTTCCGCCAGCGGCGCCGCGATTCGCGACATGCTCAATGTCCTGAAACGTCGCGCGCCTGGAATCGAAATTCTGATCCATCCCGTACGCGTGCAGGGAATCGGAGCAGCCACAGAAATTGCCGTAGCGATTCGCGAACTGTCCACGCCTAACGAATCCTGGCCCGCACTCGATCTCATCGTCATCGCGCGCGGCGGTGGCAGCATCGAAGACTTGTGGGAGTTCAACGAAGAGATCGTGGCCCGCGCGATTTTTCACGCGGAAATACCGATCGTCAGCGCGGTCGGTCACGAAATTGATTTTACCATCGCGGATTTCGTCGCCGATCTGCGCGCGCCGACTCCCAGCGCCGCGGCGGAATTGATCGTGCCTGACATTGTAGATGTTTCGCGACGCGTCGATGAACTCTCTGCCTGTCTCGATCGCAACCTGCGCAATTTCATATCGCACGCGCGCACGCGATTGCGTTTCCTTTCCGAAAAATCGATCGCGCGCGAACTGGTGCAGCGGCTGCGCGACGCGCAACAATCGGTCGATTTGTTTAAGGACTCGTTAGGCCAAAATGCGCGCGCATTCCTCACGGCAAAACGGCAGGCATTGATCACCTATGCACAGACGTTGCAGGCTCGCAGTCCCGTCCGCGAACTGAGCGCGCGCCGCGCGAATTTGGAACAACTGCAGCGTCGTCTAATTGGACAACCGGCGCGTCTACTGCAAAACAGCACGCAACATTTCCAGCGTTTGGATGGAATGCTGCGTCTGCTCGGACCCGAGGCGACGCTGCGCCGCGGCTACAGCATCACGACGGATGCGAAGGGAAAGATCATCGCGACGGTCTCGAACGTGCAGCCGAAGATGCAGATTCGCTCGCGTGTGAGCGACGGCGAATTTTCTTCCGAAGTGATCGAGTCGAAAGTCTAGCCGGACGGATTCGTCAACGCCGTCTGCTGGTCTGAATTCTGAAGTGTACCGTCGGCATCGCCGCTCATTTTGCCGACAGTCGATTGGAATTTGTTAATGCCTGCCTGCCCTGCGCCGTAATTCGCCGCCGTCGACTGGTTCTTCCGCAGGATTCCGGCGTCGCCGCCTTTGTGCATCACGACAAAACCTTTGTCGCCGTAAGGAGCGCCCGTAGGCGTGAGCGCGGAATTATAGGTATAGTTCGCGGTAACGGCGAAAAGGACATTGGACGAATCGACTTCCTTAACCTTGTAGACTTTCAATCCGCTCCTGCCCGAGAGAGTCACGGTGGCAACGCCGCTGGCGTCGGTGGATGAAGTTACCGTGCAGGTCGCGCCCGGGGCGTTGAGCAATTTTTGGAGATCACCGGGATTGAGATAGCCATTCGAGACCAGCTTGCCGCAATAATCCGCCAGCGTCGTGATCGCGCTGCTGCCAGTGTAATCCCCCGGCCAGGCGTAGTTCGAATCCGAATTGGTTGCGCCGTCGAGCGCCATCTGCTGACCAGCGAGATAAAGTTGTCGCACGTTATTCATCGTGCCGGTCATCTGGCCCTTTGAGAGCGCTTGCGTCAGAGTGGGAACCGCGAAGGCGGCGATGATGGCGATGATCGAAATGACCACGAGCATTTCAATCAAAGTGAAGCCTGAGGAAGTTTTTCTCGTCATGGGAGTTGGGAAAAAATGCGGGCGTGGAGAACTTCGGTCAAGCCGAATGAATTGAACGCGTTTAAGTCGAAGGCCGTTCGAGTTTGAAAGCCAGGGTCGCGAGCGGCGGAACTTCGATCATCAGGGAGTGCGTGCGGCCTTGCCATTCCGCGTCCGCGGCTTCGAGGCCGCCCATGTTGCCAACGTTGCTGCCGCCGTAGGTCTCGCCGTCGGTGTTAATGATCTCGCGGTAAAATCCGCCGGCAGGAACGCCGATGCGATAACCGTGCAAGACTTGCGGTGTGGCGTTAACGATAAAAACAATCACGTCGCCGCTCTGCGATTTACGCATGAACGTGACCACGCTGTTGTCGGAATCGTGGAAATCGATCCACTCGAAACCATCGTAAGTGTCGTCGAGGTCCCAAAGCGCGGGCTCGTTTTTGTAAGTGTAATTTAAATGCTGCACGAGACGCTGCAGCCCATCGTGTTTGGGAAGTTGCAGCAGCGACCAATCGAGTTCGCGGTCGTGATTCCATTCGCGCACTTGTCCGAATTCGCAGCCCATGAAGACAAGTTTCTTGCCGGGATGTCCATACATCCAGGCGAAGAACATCCGGAGATTCGCGAACTTCTGCCATTCGTCGCCGGGCATTTTGCCGAGGAGCGAACCTTTGCCGTGCACCACTTCGTCATGACTGAGCACGAGCACGAAATGCTCGCTGAAGGCATACATGAGCGAGAAGGTGATGCTGTTGTGATGAAACCTTCGGAAGATCGGATCGAGCTTCATGTAATCGAGGAAGTCGTGCATCCAACCCATGTTCCACTTCATGCCGAAACCCAGACCGCCCAGGTAGGTTGGCTTCGAGACTGCCGGCCAGGCGGTTGATTCTTCCGCGATCGTGATGGTGCCGGGAAATTTTTCGTAACAGA
>JALZAX010000178.1 GCA_030948055.1 Verrucomicrobiota bacterium
CGTCGCCAGTGTAGGTGGTGCGATCCGTGCCGACGATGACCAGATCGACGTCGCCCCGCTGCATTAAGTGCCCGCCAGTGTTATCCGCGACGATGGTATGTGGAACGCCGTGCTCCCCGAGTTCCCACGCAGTCAGTTTCGAACCCTGTCCACGTGGTCGCGTTTCATCGACCCAAACGTGCACGGAAATTTTCTCGTCATGCGCAGCGTAAATCGGCGCGGTGGCGGAACCGTAGTCAACAAACGCCAGCCAGCCCGCATTGCAGTGGGTGAGGACATTAACCGGCGCTCCATTTTTCCGTGCGGCAATATCGTTGATCAGCTGAAGTCCGTGCTGGCCAATTCTTCGGCAAAAATCGGCGTCTTCATCTGCGATCGCCTGCGCGGTTTTCAATTTATCATCGCTGGCCAGTTGTCGCTCGATTGCGCACGCAAGATTCACCGCGGTCGGTCGTGTTGCTCTTAATTGCGTCGCGGCTTCCGACAAATCCATGCCCGTTACCACGGCGAGATACATGCCGTACCCGGCGGCCGCGCCGATCAATCCGGCGCCGCGAACATGCATTTCGCGAATGGCCCGCGTCATTTCTTCGACCGTGCGAATTTCCTCAACGATGAACTCGTGCGGCAGAAATCGCTGATCGATTATCTGCACGACGCGCGGATCGTTTTCCTTCAACCAAATGGTGCGATAATGCTGACCGCGGACATTCATGGAAAGGGGCGAGTGTAACCCGCCGTTTACAAGCGGGCGAGTTTCGCCATATTGCCCGTCCTCTCATGCAGATTTTGCTTAATATCATTCTGGGAATTTTCGTGCTGGTCGCGTTGCTCATGATTCTGGTCATCCTCATGCAACGCCCGAAGAGCGAAGGCCTCGGCGCGGCTTTCGGCGGCGGGATGACGGATAATCTTTTCGGCGCGCAAACGACCAATGTGTTGGTGAAATTTACCGGCTGGCTGGCTGGTTTGTTTTTTGCGCTAACTTTTTTGCTGTCGGTCCTTTACGCGCATCGAACCGTCGGGACGAGCGGATTGCGGCAGCAGTTGATGAAAGATAGCGCCGCGACTTCTGGTCCAACAGGTTCGGCGACACCTGCCGGTGCGGTCGGTCCGCCGAACACGGTAACGAATCCGACTCCGGGCGAGAATGCAGCAGCGGCGGCATCAAATGCGCAACCGCTCACTCCGGCTGATCAAGCCGTCGGCGTGACCGCGCCGGCCGCTCCGATCGCATCGCCGGCGCCGGCGACCTCTGAACCATCGCCGAAAAAGTAGGCGAGTGCGGCTTTATTTGGCGGTGTCGCTTTTCTGACTCACAGTCAACGCCGGTAGATCGAGTTGCTTGATCGCGTCGCCGACTTTCGGCAGTTCCTCTTTCTTCAGCTGCGTCCACTTCGTCAGCTGCGCGTCGAGTTGATCGCTGAGCATTTTGAAGACGTCCAATTGCGGCTGAGTCGGCACAGCATTGGCGCCATCGATGACGTGACTAAAAGAATCGAAGCGCTCGTTCAGCATGTTCGGAAAGACGAGATTTCCTTCCGAGCTTTTCATGTTCACCTGAATGAGCTCCTCTTCGACTGCCGACATTTTTTTGTTTAAGTCATCGGCGGAAGCGAAAACGGATTTTGCGCGCGGCTCGTTCTCAAATCTCGTGTGCAATGATTTGATCTGCGTCTTCACCTCGCGGATTTCGTTGATCGCCTGATGCAACTGCGAAATGCGTTCGCGCACCTGCATGCCGAGCTCGAATTGTTTTTGCACTGCCGCCTCTGCGTCTTTGATCCGCGGATCCATCACAACTTTCAGCGGCGCCGTCTGCGATTTGCCGGCGACGGTCAGCTTGACCTGATAATCACCGGGCAAAACTTTCGGCCCGCGCGGACCTTCGCCGGAATAAAATGCGCCCGGCGTTTGCACCGGATCGTCGTAACGCAGGTCCCACGGAAAACGATTCATGCCTGCTTCCACAGGAATTGTCTTCGCCGCCTTCACGCGATCGGGCCATTCCTCGGGTTGTTCGTTTTCTTTTTTCTCTTTGCTGGAAAGATGCCTAACGAGTTGTCCTTTTCCGTCGAGAATATCGAGTGTCACTTCATCTTTCGGCGCCGACTTGAAGTAGTAATCGATCATCGCACCTGGCGGTGGATTTTCTCCGACCGGCTGACGTTTATCGAACTCGGTCGGGTAGTTAAGAAGCAACGCAGTTTGCGGCTGATACAAGATCCCCTCGGGATTTGTTGACTGCAGATTCACCTGACGCAGAGGCGTAAGATTATCGAGCACCCAGAACGAACGTCCGTGGGTAGCTACCACTAGATCGTCATCTTTCACCACCAGATCGTGCACGGGCGAAACCGGCAAATTCAATTGCAGCGGTTGCCAATGCGCGCCGTCGTCGAACGAAACGAAAACCCCCAGCTCTGTTCCCGCGTAAAGCAAGCCGCGCTTCGCCGGATCCTCGCGCACCGCATGCACGACCGCGCCGTCCGGAATTCCGTTAGTGATCGTGCTCCAGGTTTTTCCCGCGTCGCTCGTCTTGTAGATGTAAGGCTTGATGTCATCGAGCTTGTGACGATCGACCGCGACGTAAGCGGTGTTCGCATCATGCGGCGAAGCTTCGATCAAATCGACTGTGCTCCACTCCGGCATTTTCGGGGTGACGTTCGTCCAGTGCGCACCGTCATCACTCGTTAGGCTAACGATGCCATCGTCCGTTCCCGCCCAAATCATTCCTTTTTGTTTCGGCGATTCGGCCAGCGCGAAAATCGTGTCGTAGTACTCGACGGAAGTGATGTCGAGTTGAATGGGACCGCCGCTCGGTTGCTGTTTGGATTTATCGTTGCGTGTCAGGTCTCCACTGATCGGCGACCAACTCTTGCCGCCATCGGTCGAACGAAAAACACATTCGGCCGCGGTGTAGATCGTGTCCGGATTATGCGGCGAAAGAACTAACGGCGCGACCCATTGGAACCGATGGATCAGATCAGACGCCCCGTGCCCGGAATTATCCAGCGGAAGGACACTAAGGTCCTGCGCTTGCTCGTGCGTTTTGTCGTAGCGCGAAATGTAGCCTTCGCTGTTCGAGTAAATGATGTGCCAGTCGCGCGGGTCGGGAATGACGAAACCACACTCGCCGCCGCCGGCCGGATACCAATCGCGCTGCTCGATAATGCCGGTGTCGGTGCGGCTGGCGATGCAGACATTCGAGTTATCCTGCTGCGCGCCGTAGATGTGATACGGAAACGCGTTATCGACCGCGACGTGATAGAACTGCGCGGTCGGTTGATTGCCCTGCGTCGTCCAGGTTTTGCCGCCGTCTAACGAGACGATCGCGCCGCCATCGCTGGCGTTGCCGAGCCGCTGCGGATTTTCCGGATCAATCCAAAGTCCGTGATGATCGCCGTGGCGCGCAGGCAGGAGATTGAAGGTCTTGCCGCCATCGACGGACTTGAACGCGCCCGTGTTCAAAACGTAAACCGTGTCGGGTGATTTCGGGTCCGCGAAAACTTTGCTGAAATACCAGGCGCGTTGACGGAAGCGGCCATCTTCATTCACACGCGTCCATTTTTCGCCGCCATCTTCCGAGCGATAAATGCCACCGGCATCTTTGTTCTCAATCGATGCATAGATGCGATTTGAATCCGCGCCGGAAACGCTGATGCCGATGCGTCCGAGAATTCCCTCGGGCAATCCATTTCCTTGCAGCTGTTTCCAGGTCACGCCGCTATCGTCGGAGCGATACAAACCGCTGCCCGGTCCGCCGCTGGAAAAATTCCATGGTTGGCGACGCGCCTGCCACATGGCGGCGAAGACGACATTCGGATTGTGCGGATCCATCGCGAGATCGATCGCCCCGGTGTTTTCATCTTTGAACAAAGTTTTCGTCCAGGTCTTGCCGCCATCAGTTGTGCGAAAAACTCCGCGCTCCTGATTTGGTCCGAAGGCGTGACCAAAGGCCGCGACCAAAACGATGTCCGGATTTTTTGGGTCGATAACTACCGTGGCAATCTGCCGCGAATCCTTAAGTCCGATGTTTTTCCAAGTCTTGCCCGCGTCTAACGACTTGTACATTCCGTTGCCGTAAGTGACGTTGCCCCGCATCGCGTATTCGCCGGTGCCGACGTAGACAATATTGTGATCCGAAGGCGCAACGGCGATCGCGCCGATGGAGGAGATGGATTCCTTGTCGAAAATCGGAAACCAATTCGCGCCGCCATCGATTGTTTTCCAAACGCCGCCGGCGACGGCGCCGAAGTAGTAAGTGTTTGGTTCGCCCGGAACGCCTTCGATGGCGAGCGCGCGCCCGCCGCGAAATGGCCCGACCTGTCGCCACTTCATCGCGCCGAAAAGTTTTTGATCGATCGCCGGAGAAGGAGCGGGCGAAGGATCGGCCGCCCGCATCGACGAAGTCGCAGCCAGCATGAGCGAAAAAAGAACGCAGCGTTGGATGAACATCTCTCAAGGTTAGAGAGATGCGGCGGCGATCAAGTCCCTTACGGGTTTTCAGCTTGGGTCAATGCGTCGGTCAAAATATCCGGCAAGGTGCAATCTCCCGGCACCGCCTCGACATGCGTGCCGGCGAAAAGATGAATCTGGCGCGTGGTGATTTTCGGCGCGAACGCGACCAGCTTATCTTTCGCTAAGATCGAGATGGCTTTGCCGAATTGCCGGGCGGCCTGATCGTTGAGATGCCAGGCCTTGGTCGCGGTCTCGGCATCAGCTACTGGCACGTGCAAAACATTATCGCGCGCCTGCGCCGCGCTCCAACGCAGGCCGTCTTCGACGCGCGCGCCCTTTTCGCGCTCTGCAGAAATGGAATTGCGCGCCAGCAACTCAGCCATTGGGCGTCGCACATCCTGATCGTCGTGATTGACCTGCGCGGAACCGAGCGCGATGCGCGTGAGCGTAGACGTGCTGACCAATCGGGACGGCGCAGTTGCGGTAGCTGCGCTTAGGGAGGGTTGAGTTGCAGCCGCTCCGGCGAATGATTGCGAAAGGAAACTTTGCCGCACGTTCTGCAAGGCATTGCTGAGTTTTCCCGCGACCATCGCGAGACCGGGAATGCCGGAGCGAATTGTCGTCACCACTTCGAAATGTCGGTAGATCGGCATGAAACGAAGTTGCAGGGAGCGATCACGATACGGATTGGAAAATGTACGCGTGACAAATTCTTCGCTCGTGTTCGTACTGGAAACGACGACCTGCCGCACGTGACTTTGACTTTCCCGGTGCTCCATCGAGTCGGTGATTTCATCGATGCGTTGTTGCGTGTCGGCCAAAGCCGGACCGTGACCGCCGCCACCGACGGCGCTGATTGCACCGTTAACTAAACCACTAACCGCACCCGCGGCCGCACCGGCCAGCGCGACGGGCGCGCCGACCACTGCGCCGACGACGTCGCCCGCAACAGAACCAAGATCCTCGAAAAACGAACCGAGCCGTCCGGCAAAAATTGGACTGAGATCGAGCACTGCACCCGCGAGATCTTTCTCCACGCCAAAGATTCCGCCGGCCACGCCACCAATCGTGTTTCTGACTCCACCGGCAACGTTCCCAATCGCGCCGGCGATTCCGCCAATGACTCCGCCGATTCCACCTGCGCCGCTCGGTCCGTGACCGGTCGACTCGGTCAATTGATGGCGCGTGTGCGTATGCACGGAGGAACTTTCCGCCGAGTCGGTCATCATCTGCGTGAAACTATCGCGATGTTCCGTGCGCACTCCGGTCGTGACTGATTCGGTCGGCGCGAGCGACATGACCGACGCGACCGGCCCGCGACAAAGACCTTTCGGAATCCAGCGCGTTTCGTAAACGAGATCGATGTA
>JALZAX010000010.1 GCA_030948055.1 Verrucomicrobiota bacterium
GCCCATGCCCGCACGGGAGCGGCGCAAAATGACGGACGCCTATCTGACAAAAATCATGGGCCTTTTCTATTCCGCTGCGCCGCCGTTCCTGATCGAAAACACGCGCAAGTCCATCGCCAATTCTCTTTGGCAAACAAACGCCGACGAGGTGAGTGCCGTGTTTCTGAAAATCGGTCTCGTCTCGCTTCAGGTCTTTCGCGAAAGCCCGCGTCTCCGCGCCCGGACCAGCGGCCTAACGAGTTGTTCGGCAGAGGCGGCAGCACGGATCACGGCTTTAGCCGATCGTCATTGGCTGAGGGCTGCCAACAAAATTCCCTGCGGCATCTTACTGACCAGCAGTACAGTCCTCGCGACGTTGCTTGCTTTGGGGCGACGCTTGCCGCACTGGCGCTTGCACGCGCTTGGCGCCATTCTGCTGACCGATCTTTTACTTATGATCGGCACTTTCGCCGTCTCGCCTTATTCCGAGCGCCAGATTTTGCCGGCCTGTATTTTTGCCTTCGCCAGCATCGCGCTTCTGCTGGGCGGCGCTGGCCGGCAATGCGAAAATTAGTTCAGCGCGCCGCTCAGTCGGCGGTCGGCTGGGGCTTGTTCGCAATCGCGTTGCGCTTCGGTTCCGCGCTTTTGCTGTTGCCGCTAATTTTGCGGCGCCTCCCGCCCGACGAACTTGGCCTCTGGTATATCTTCGTGTCGTTAGGCGCACTCGCGCTCCTGGTCGATCTCGGATTCGCCCCCACTATTGTCCGCGCCGCCGGTTATCTCTGGGCCGGCTCGCGGACCTTGTTGCCGTTTGGGATTAGTCTCGAGGAAATCGAGAACAAACCTCCTCGGTTACCCAACCTTCATCTGCTGGCCGATTTGGTCGCGTCCGTGCGCGTTTATTACCTCACGCTCGCCGGCGTTTTATTCCTGCTCCTCAGCGGCGCAGGCGGCGCGTGGGTTTGGCATAAGAGCGCTGGCCTAACGAATGCAAACTCGATTCGCGCCGCTTTTCTTGTTTATGCGTTCGGCCTCTCGTTAGGCTTCGCGCACAACCTTTGGCCGTCGCTCCTCTCCGGAATCAACGCTGTTCGCCAGGTACAACAAATCACCGCGGCCTGTCTTTTCGCACAAGTTTGTCTGACCGCCGCCGGTCTCGTCTTCGGCTGGAAACTTTGGGCGCTCGTCGTAGGTGCCGTCTTCGCTTACGTCGCGGAACGAATCACTGCCCGCATCGTTTTCCGCCAACTATCGCCGCTGCGCCACGCGAAATTTGATTTCTCTATCATCGCCGTTCTCTGGCCAAACGCCTGGCGAAGCGCCGCCGTGGGTCTCGGCGCTTACATGATCTTGCAGGCGAGCACACTCATCTGCAGCGCCTTTCTCGATCTTCGCACCACCGCTTCGTATGGACTGAGTCTGCAGGCCGTGACGCTCCTCGTTGGACTCAGCAGCATTTGGGTCATCGCGAAAATGCCAACTATCTATCATTTGCGCGCACAAGGTTCGCTCGCACAGATCGCGCGCATTTTCCGCCAACGGATCTCACTTGCATTGGTCACGTTTGTTGTCGGCGCAATTGTCTTGCTCTCGTTAGGCCAAAATCTCCTGCACCATTTGCACGCGCAAACGTTGTTATTGCCGCGCGCGTTGCTGGCCTTGCTCTTGATTATTCAACTTTTGGAAATGCACCACGGGCTCTACGGCGAGCTGGTTTATTCCGAAAACGTCAATCCATTCGTTAGGCCAGCGCTTATTTCGGGTGCAACCATTGTGATTCTCAGTCTCGTGTTTGCTCCGCGCTTCGGGCTTTGGGGCATGTTGCTCGCGACGGGCGCCGTCCAGCTTTGCTTCAATAATTGGTGGCCAGTTCGCCGTGCCATCCGCGGTCTAGGCCCGGTCGGGCGAAATTATTGGCGCGGATTTATTTTTGCCCCGCCATCCAGTGCGCGTGCAGACACCTCCTTATAACAGGCGAAAGTCTGTTCCGCGAAACGTTCCCAGCGAAACGCTTCGACAAGTCTGAGTCCGGTCTCGCGTGCCTGGGCCCGAGCGCGTTCATCGCTCAATAGCCAATGCATCGCGCCGACCATTTCCTCTTTGTTATCTGACGAAACGAGCATGGCGGCACCGGCAAGATTTTCGTGAAGCGAGGAATTATTTGCGGCAATGACTGGCACGCCGCTCGCCATTGCTTCCAGCGGCGGAAATCCAAAGCCTTCCAGCAATGACGGATAAACAAAAAGCGTAGCGCCAGCGTAGACGAAGGGCAGCTCGGTTTCGGCAATGTAACCCGTGAGATGAATTCGATCGCGCACACCTGGCGCAAGGCGAGACAACAACTCGTTAGGCAACCAGCCCTGTGCGCCGCCCAGCACCAGTCGCTCCGTCCGGCCCTGCCTGACCAATTCGGCAAAAGCATCAATCAGGAGTGGTAGATTTTTGCGCGGCTCGAGCGTGCCGAGAAAAAAAATGTAAGGCGTGGAAATCCCAAGCTGTTGCAAAACCGGCTGCACTTCCGCCGCATCGCGTGGATGAAACGCCTCTTCGATTCCGCACGCAATTGCGCGGATTCTTTCCGGCCTCGCCCCGGTTACAATTCGCAAGATATCTGCCTTCACCGATTCGGATGGGACAGTAATCATCTCTGCCCGCCGAATGCTCGCGCTCACTACGCGTTCGTAGACCGGACCGCGCCGAATTGCCGGATGAGTTTGCGGCAGAAGAAATGACGACATGTCGTGAATCGTCAGGATGTGCCGCGCGCGACTGCGCCATAACGGCATGATGAAGGTTGGCGAATGCAGGACGTCGATGCGCAGCAGATAAAGAAGAATCGGCAGCAGCAGTTGTTGAAAGAAAAGCCTAACGAATCGTGGTCGAAAACAAATCGGCCAAACCCGGCAGTGATTCGGCAGCCGGTTTTTTTCGGAAAATCGCGCACGATCTTCGACGTTGATGAAGAGGAAAAAGTCCGCATGTTTTTCGAGGTGCGCCAGAGAACGCACGAGCCCCAGCAGATAGCGATCGATCCCGCTGGGATTGGCGTTGAGCGCGGTCAGATCGATCGCAACTCTCATGTCCGCGCGACTTCGGGGAAATGCTTTTCGATTTCACGCAGCATTCGTTCTTCACTGAAGTGCATGCGCGCGCGTTCATAACCTCTCATTGCCATCCGCGCTGCTTTTTGCGGCTCGGACAAGACTTGATTGATCGCCGCGACTAGTTCCCGCACATCGCCCGGCCTAACGAGTAATCCACTCTCGCCATCTTCAATGATTTCGGTGGCGCCGCCGCCACGCGTCGCGATGACCGGTCTTTGCGCGAGCATTCCTTCCACGATGACGAGCCCAAACGGTTCCGGCTCGGTCGAAGCATGCACAATGCAATCAACCTGTTGCATGAGTTGCGCGACATCTTTGCGAAAACCAAGAAAGCTCACACGATTCGTTAGGCCAAGATCGGCCACGAGCTGACGCAGAGTCCGCGCAAAGGCGTCGTCTTCTTCCGTGCCGACAAAAATTGCGTTGGCTTCCGGCACAAGCGCGAGTGCGCGCAAGACTACGTCGTGGCCTTTCCAGGGAGTGATGCGGCCAAACACACCAAGTGTCGGAGTCTCATTTCTCTTTCGTTCGATTAAAGGAAACGGTGCCACACCTGGATGAACGACGCGCACCAGGTCCGGGCGTCCGCCCGCGGAAATGAAGGCGTCCGCGTCGGCTTGAGAATCCGCCAGGACTCTTGTCACACTGCGGTTACAGGTGCGAACGAGGAGTTGAATCGCGCGGGGATGGAAATGTTCGTGGGTGAGAAGATCGTGCAAATTCCACACCAGCGACTTTGGCCTACCTAATCTTGCGAGACTCGCGGCCAAAAGCGCCTTCGGCGAATTTGCTACCACGAGATTAGCGGAGGAGGCCGCGCGCGCAATTCGCCAAGCCAAGCGCAAGATGCTCGTAAGATTTCCTGGGCTAAAACTCGGCGCGCCAAGTCTCACGCCTCGCCTGGCCCATGCGCTGCGAAAAATACGCACGCGCACCCCAGCTTTTTCGAGCAAATCGCGCAACGGACCATCGTCGAAAAGAACGACCTCGGAAGTTTCGCGAAAATGGCGCGCGACCGAGAGTAGCAGCAGCTCCGCGCCGCCGATCACGCCAGTGTGGTGCAGGAAGAGAATTCGCGGCCCACTCAATCTCATCGATTGCGCAGATGCTGTCGTAATCGCCGCATCGTTTCTTTCGCGCCCTTTGTTCTCCAGAGGTGTTGGGCGCGCTTCAGTTGCCCGCGCGTGTCGGCTAAAGGCGAAGAGGTGTGCGTGACTCGCGGTCGCGAACAAAAAGGTGTGAATGATTTTATCGCGTCATTCCAATCAAACTGGGGACGAAGGCGGATGACGTTGGCGCGACATCGCTCCTCGAATGCGGAATCGAGCGCGATTCTTTCGATCGCCTGGGCCAAGACTTCCGGATTCTCGGGCGGAACTGCCAGTCCGAGTTCCTGCCTAACGACCAGTTCCGCGAAGACGTCGCCTTCCGTGCAGATGATGGGCAAACCAGCCCAGAGGCAATCGAGAAAGCGCGTGCGATAGGCGAACTGACTTTCAAGAGTCGCGCGGTGCGCGCTGACCGCTGCGTCGCATTCCGCGAAATATTCTCCGCGCCGCTCGTAGGGAATGTAGTCGTTGATAAAAAGGACATTGCCGCCGGCGAGAGCGCGCGCTTTACGCGCGGCCGCGGTTTCCTCGTGATCTTCGCCAGGATGTTTGCCCGCGAAGAAGACCAGATGAATTCCCGAAGTTTCGAGAAGACGCATGGCCTTGAGCAAGGTCTCCGGATCGGTCCAATCCCAAATACCACCGGGCCAGACGAGGATTTTTTCCGTTAGCGGAATAGATGGGAAAATGTCTCGCGTCGATCTGTGAATCGGCGGCGGCGACGGATCAATTCCAAACGGCACCACGGCGATCAACTCGTTAGGCTCTTTGCGGCCGTTCGCGCTCAGTTCGCCTAACCAGTGGTCGCGTTGCCGTTCCGAAGCGCAGAGGAAAAAATCGCCGCGGCGTAGCACTTGATTCTGTAAGACAAGGTGCGCTTCTAACTCATCCTCAGCAGCGCCTGCCGCCATCAATTCGAAAAGGAAGGGATCGTAAAGATCGAAGACGAGTGGGATTTTCGCGCGGCTGAGAAATGGCAGACGCACCAGTGCGTGCATCGGCAGGACCACGAGTGTGGCCTCGCGCAAAAGTGGACGAAGCGATTTGCGCGGGAGCGCGAGGTCGAACTCCTGAATCGCAAACTGATCCGGAACAAAACTCTCCACTCGCGGCGCAACGACGGTGACGGAAAATCCCGTGCGCGCCAAAGCCCGCGCCAGGCCAAGTACCCGAATAGCGGCCCCGCCCCGACGCGGGCCGATAACATCGAAAGTGACAAAAAGAATCGATCTAGTACGTTCCATAACACTTCAATCTTCCGTCGCTTTCATTGACGCTGCCCGCGCGCAACGATATGACGAGGCACGGGCTGTATGGAACAACTCACTTTCAGCGTCGTCATTCCGGTTTGGAATGGGCGCGCGCATTTGCCCGCCTGCCTGGAAGCGTTAGCTGCTTCCGGACGGAAGCCGGACGAGATCGTCGTGGTCGACGATGGTTCGGACGATGATTCCGCGGCGACGGCGCGCGCGCACGGCGCGAAAGTTTTGCGCCTAACGAGTGGTCCGCTAGGTCCGGCGACCGCGCGCAATCGCGGAGTGGAGGCCAGTTCGGGCGACGTGATCGTTTTTGTCGATTGCGACGTAGCGGTGCATCGGGAAACGCTCGGCCTGATCGAAAAACAATTCCTGGCCGATCCCAAAGTGTGCGGGGTCTTTGGTTCCTATGATGATCAACCGGTCGAGGCCGATCTCGTTTCTCTCTATCGGAATCTGCTTCATCACTACGTCCACCAGCAGAGTCGCCGCGAAGCGTCCACTTTCTGGGCTGGCTGCGGGGCTATTCGCCGGGAAACGTTCAAGTGGGAGAATGGATTCGACGAAACCTATCGCTGGGCCAGTATCGAAGATATCGAATTAGGTATGCGCCTAACGACAGCTGGCCATCGTCTGCTGCTCCGGCGCGACATTCTAGCCACGCACAGCAAACGCTGGACGCTTTGGGAAGTTATCTACACCGACATTTTCCGCCGGGCGGTTCCGTGGACGCGATTACTCTTGAGCGAGAATTCTTTGCCTAACGACTTAAATCTTCGGCTGGAAAATCGCCTGAGCGCACTCGCCGTCTGGAGTCTTTTGTTTCTTCTGATTGCAAGCGCGATGCATCATCAGCTGCTCCCGGCGATTTTGCTGCCATGGGCGATTTTGTTGATGTGCAACTTCGGGCTCTACCGTCTTTTCCTGCACCGCGGCGGTGTCTTCTTCTCGTTAGGCGCAATCTCGCTCCATTGGCTGCACTACCTTTATTCCAGCACCGCTTTTGTTGTTCTTACCGCGGCCAGCTTCGCGCAACTGCGCCGCGTGCCTTCGCCTTCGCCTGGAATCGCCACGCCAAGTCGCGTCAGTCCCGTCGAAAGCTAGATCGCGTTATTGCGCGAATAGCCAGTCCACTCCGGCGCGAAAATCTTTGCCGGCCTGACCTGTGATTGGCGAATTGTGCGTCGCGCCCGGTAGCGAAATCACGCGCTTCGCGCCCGCGTAAGCTTGCACGACTAACGACTGAAATTTCGGCGCGACCACTTCATCATTTTCCGCGAGCAGGAAAATCGCCGGCGCATGACTCGCCTTCGCATTGGCGATGTTGTCCAAGGCGGCCGGAACTTTTTGCGACAACGGCCCGGCCAGCAGCCACAAATTCCACCAGCCGAACTGCCGCAAGATCATCTGCCGCAGCGCGGGCGGATTATGCAGAATCACTCCGGCGATCTGACGCTGCGCGGAAATATGCAGGGCCGCGGTCGTGCCCATGCTGGCGCCGAAAACATAGATCGGTCGATCGCCCGCGTGCTTCTTCAACGCATCATAAGCGGCTAACGATGGGGGGCCGATTCGCGCTAGGCGCGCCGGGCCGGTGCTCCCGCCGAAGCCCGGATAATTAACGCCCCACACTTCCACCGCGCGGCCGCCGAACATTTCCGCTTCGCTCGCCACCCAATGCTCGGCACGATCGGCGTTCCCATAAAAGCGCAGTACGAAAATCTCCGCGCGTCCGGTTTTCTTCGCCGCCGGCGAGCGCGCCGCCCAAATTTCCAACTCGCCATCTTCGAACGGAATCAGTGCGCGCGTCGCTCCGGCGGCATCGATCTGATAAGTCGAAGGAAAAAGAGCAAGTCGATCGAGCACAGGCGCGCAGCTAACGACCGCACCATAAAAGATGACGCCGGCCAGCGCGACGAAACGACGGCGATTCATCTGACAGGATAAATTGTCACCACCCAAGCTGGTACGCGCGAGATGCCGCGCATCTGAATCCATGCCGGATCAAAAACGAAGAGATGCACCATCAGCATTGCGATCGTGAGATCGGCGAATGAAATCGTAAAAAGAATTCCGATATGCAGGAAAGACATGGCCGACCACGCGACGAGTCGTCCCCTGGGGTGAAAACTTAAGGGCAGGAAAAGCAACTCAAGCGCGACCGTTGACCAGGTGAGAATCTGTAAGAACAACGGAAATTGACACAGGACGTGGCGGGCCAGCCCCGGACGCGCCAGCGGATTATCGAGCACGTGCCGCAGCGCGCTGCCATCGATCCAACTCGGGCTTTGTAATTTCGTCCAGCCACTGAAGGCGTAGCCGAGTGCGAGCAAAATCCACGCGACCCAATAAATAGTGCCGGAAAATTCCCATCCTGCACTGCAGCCACTCAGCGACTCGCCCGCGGGCACGAGCGCCGTGAGTAGAAGCAACATTCCGACGTAGGGAAGCGATGGATTGCTGATAAGGTTGTTGCGATTGAAGAGGCAGGCCCAACCAAACCAAAGCAAGACCGCGGCAACGCGTCGGTGAAAACCCATTGCAAATGCGACCGACAAGCACGCGAGGACGAGCACGAATGCGGTCACGGCGACCGGTGAATCCCAGTGCTCGAGCGGATTCGGCAACAGTCCGAACGTGAAATTCAATCGCGCATCGGGCAGCATTCCAGTGCGGCTGAAGAGCGCGGCGGCATCGGGCGCGAGCTGAAGAAAATGCAGCGTCAGATAAACTCCAAAGCCGATGCGGAAGATGGCGAATTGTCGCGGCGAAATTTTCGTCATGGCAAGGGCAACTCCAGTTCCCAGACATCATCGCGCCCGCGCGTTTGCGTGGTGATGCGCAAGCGCAGTTGCGCGAGGTCATCCGGTATCTCGAGTTCGCGGCGCAACGGACCACCCGCGCGAAAACCATCGTGCGCGACCGATTGCCAGAGAGGCTGCGGCAAACGCGGCGCATAGGAAAGGGCCGCGCCATAGGCATTGCGCAGATTGTAGCTACCACGGACTCCGGCATAAACCTCGGGCGTAATCTGCTTTTCGAATTTCATGCCGCTGCGCGTTTCGCCGATGAGAATGAAGGTCGAAGCGAAAACCTCGAAGCCATTCAGGTCGCAAAAGACTTTCGGAAACGGCGCCACCGCACTGGCCGCGCCAATTCCTTTCAACGCGCGATTGCCAAACACTTCGCCGGTCATGGTTGTCAGGCCAATGGCTAAGAGAAACGCCGCGGCAATATTTTGTCGTGTGCGCTTGGTCATGTTGCCAATCGCGTCGCGGCACAGGCCCATCGTTTCGAACAACCAATGCAGGTCGGCAGCAAATGCAGCGGCGAACGATCTCGGGCACCCGCCGCGTGCACATCGCGAAACGCCACCATGTCCGCAAACCGTTCCTCCTGCCACGCATCGAAACCGCAGCGCCCCGTGAAGCCGCCCGGATTTCGGAAGGTGCCGAAGATCATGTCCCAGAGCGGCAGGTCGGCGAAGTTATTGGTGTGATGACGATATTGATGATGCAGCCGATGCGATTCCGGTCGCTGCACGATCAAGCCCAGCCAGCGCGGCGTCCGGATATTCCAGTGATAAAAGAATTCCGCCAGTGCGCTAAAGAAGGCGCAAAGCTCCGCGGCGCGAACGCTACAGCCGAGCAGCGCAAAAATGATCGCGCAGCTCAGAAACGAATTCAGGGCGATCTCGACCGGATGTTTATAAAAACTCGCGACGATCTCGAGACGACGCGTGGAGTGGTGCAGCTGATGACAGAGCCGCCAGAAAAAATGCGAATCATGTCGCAGACGATGCCACCAATAATAGACAAACGTCAGCACGAAGTAAGCGATCAAGGCCGAAACGCCGTCGGAGAAATGAGCGCGGAGATGCCAAAGGGAATCCTCCGCGAAGTGACGGCTCCAGGTCTGGCCGATCAGGAGAGTGAGCGCGAATTGAATGGTGTTGATAAGGACGATGCGCTGCCACCAACCGCGGACGCGCGGTAGCTCCATGGCGGGCCAAAATCGTTCCGCCGCGAAACAACCGGCCGCGACCACGAAAATTAGGAAGATTGCCATGCCGCCCAGCGTAAGACACTCCCCCACTGGGCGTTAATCGATAAATATTGCCACAATCATCGATTAAAATGATGTTCACTTGGTGAACGTTCATCATCTTGAGTTGTTCTATCACGTCGCGACCCATCGCGGGATTAGCGCGGCCACGCGCAAAATGCCATACGGAATTCAACAGCCGGCGGTCAGCGGACAAATCTCGCAGCTGGAGAAGACGCTCGGCTTAACGTTGTTTCGGCGCCGGCCTTTCGCGCTCACGCCGGCGGGACGAGAACTATTTTCCTTCGTGGAACCATTCTTCGGTCGGCTGCGCGAGATGCCTTCTCGTTTGCGCCTGGAAGAAAACGCGTTTCTGCGGCTGGCCGCGCCCGCGACAGTTCTGCGCCATCATCTGCCGGCGCTGCTGCGCGAGCACAAACGTAACTACCACGGCCTCCGCTTGCAGTTGCACGATGCCAACCAAGCCCGCGCCGAGGAACTATTGCGCGCGGGAAAAATCGATCTGGCCGTGACGGAACTGGAAGGCCGGCCGGCGGCGGGCATCCAGCACGCTGTCCTTTTCCGGCTTCCGCTCATCCTGATCGTACCGCGCCGGATGAAAGTAAAAGATGTGAACGAATTCTGGCGGAACGGTCGGCCTAACGAGACCTTGATCTCGCTGCCGCCAGAGGAAGTGATGGTAAAGCAGTTTCACGCGCGTCTAACAAAACTACGCGTGGCCTGGCCGAGCGGTGTGGACGTAAGCGCACTGGATCTGGTTCCGACTTACGTCTCGTTAGGCTTCGGGGTCGGGCTTTCTCTGGCAACGCCCGGCGCGAAGCTTCCGAAGAAAGTGCGCGCTCTGCCGCTGCCGCAATTTCCACCGCTTGTCGTCGCCGTCTTATGGCAGAAAAATCTTTCCCCATCCAACACAGCCTTTCTCGCCGAGATAAAGAAGGGCGCCGCGCGCGTGTTCGTTGCCTAACGAGTCTTACTGCTGCCGCCGAAACCGCCGCTCGGGCTGGTATTTCCGAAACCGAGGACTCTTTCCAACCGCTGTTGTGTCCAGGCCATCGGCCGCTGGGATTGACGCGGAGTCACCTCGGCGCTTCGCAAAATATTTGCGAGATCGCGTTGTTCCTCACTCAACGGCTGGCCAGTTTCCGGAGTGGTCGCGCGTTGACGTAAGTCGGCCAGCATGGTGGTGAGTGATTGATTTTCCTGCTTGGAGACGCGCAGTAGATCGATCATGTGCTGGAAGGCCAGATGGAACGGCACGGTGGCGAAATCCGCTTCGCCTTCAGCCGCGACCGTTTCAGGTGGAGTGGTAATTAATTCGGACGTAGCTAACGAGTGCCAGACTTCGGGCGGCTGGAAGAAACCGATGTCGCCACTGTAAGTCATATTCGCGTCGGGAACGGAGATGTAACAACTGCCTGCCATCGGCTCAATTTCGACGGCCAGTTCTTCGGCACCGTCAGCGTTCAATAAGCGCAAATGGACTTTGCGATCCTCGGGTTCCTGTTCACGAAAGGCCATCGGCCAATCGATATCCCAATAGGCAAAGATGTTTCGCGGATCGCGCGCCATGAGGGTGAGGGTTTGCGTTCCATAGGTGCGCGGCAAGCCTAGCGCTTCAGCGGTTATGCGGTCGGTTTTTCCGTAACTGATGACGGGCTGCGGCGAAACGCGATAACCGGAAGATTCGCCTGTTGCGCTCGCGTTTTCGGGCCGGAGCGGCGCGTTTTTTTTCGAATCGAATTCCATAGACGCAGCGATTTGCCGCAGGATGTTACTCGGCTTCGCCGCGTCGCCAAATGACAATTGCACGCGGCCGATTCTATTCATGAAGACCTGCATTATTTGTAATCCTGGGGCGGGAAACGTGGATGATCGCGAAGAAATTCGCGCACAGCTCGCACGCTTTTCTTCCGCGGAGATTCAGTTCACCGATGGCGAGGGAGATGCCAAGAAAATGGCGCGCGCCGCGGCAGAAGATAATTATGAACGAATCCTGGCGGCGGGGGGCGATGGAACTTTCAACGAAGTGATCAATGGCATTGCTGAACACACGGATCGATTGCAGGTGGGATTGGTCCCGCTCGGGACCGGTAATGACTTCGCCCGAATGCTTTCGTTGCCGGACAAAATTGATGATTGCATCGAGGCCTTACGCGCGGGCCGGACGCGCGCGATCGATCTCGTGCGCGTGACGAGCGATCAAGTGCGTTATTTCACGAATGTCTCAGCTGGCGGATTTAGCGGGACGGTCGATGAAAAATTGACGCCGGAAATAAAACAGACGTGGGGACCGTTGGCCTACCTGCGTTCCGCGGCGGAAGCGTTGCCCGAGTTGCGCGCGTATAAAGCGCAGATCCTTTTCGACGATCGCGACCAGCTCGAGCTCGACCTTTATAATGCGGTAATCGCGAACGGCCGTTACGTCGCCGGTGGAACCTTGATCGCGCCGGAAGCGGAGATCGATGACGGATTGCTCGACGTGATTTTGGTTCCGAAAAATTCTGCGCCCGCGCTGGCGTTGCTCGTGGCGCAGATCGCGTGTGGCAAGCATCTCGGAAGCGACAGCATTGTTTTTCGGCGCGCCCACAAAGTTTCAATAAACTCGGTCCCCGGTATGTGGTTTAACGTCGATGGGGAATTGGTTGGAAACGAGCCGGCTGTTTTTGAAGTGTTACCCCGCGCGCTGCAAGTTTTGGTCGGCACCGATTAATGAAGAGCAAAATTCTCAGCGTGGAGAAGCTGGCTGAGCTTTCGAACCAACTGCGCGGCGCCGGCCAGCGGCTGGTGGTGACGAATGGATGTTTCGATCTGCTGCATCCGGGGCACGTGCGTTATCTGGAAGCAGCACGTGCGTTAGGCGACGCTCTAGCCGTGGGTGTGAACGGCGATGAGTCAGTGCGAATTCTGAAAGGTGAAGGACGACCGTTGAACAATGAAAACGATCGCGCGGAAGTGTTGGCCGCGCTCTGCGCGGTGGATTACGCCGCGATTTTTCCGGAAGTTCGCGCGACGGATTTTCTTCGACGCGTTCGTCCCGCGATTTATGTGAAAGGCGGCGACTACAAACCAGAAACGCTCGACGCCGAAGAGCGCGCGGCCCTCGAAGAAATAGGCGCGACCGTGCGCATTATTCCCTTCGAGGCCGGCTACTCGACCTCGCAGTTAATTGAGCGCGTAAATCGCAGCTAAGATGGCGGCCATCGGGATCGGCATCCTCGGTTCTGGCAAAGGAAGTAATTGCCGTGCGATTCTCGAACGCATCCGCGAAGGGACGTTATGTGCCGAACCGCGCGTGATAATTGCCGACGTTTTTAACGCGGGCATTCTGCAAATCGCGCAGGAGTTTGGCGTGCCGAACGCATTCGTGCCCCCGGGAAAATTCCGCACAAAGATGGAACCGGAGGCGGAAAGTGCACTGGTGCAAATGTTACGCGACTCCGCCGTGGAATTGGTCGTGCTGGCCGGGTTCATGCGCGTGCTGAAAACGCCGACGCTCTCCGCGTTTCCACATCGCATCATTAATATCCATCCGTCGCTCCTGCCGAAATTCCCCGGGCTCGAAGCGTGGAAACAGGCGCTGGCGGCAGGGGAAACGGTGACTGGTTGCACCGTGCATTATGTGGATGCCGACATCGACAGCGGCGAAACTATCGCGCAACGCGAAGTGCCAATTTTGCCTAACGACACGCCGGAAACGTTGCATGCGCGAATTCAAATCGTGGAACACGAACTTTATCCCGAAGCGATCGCTCAGTTCTGCGAATAAGCACTCGTTAGGCCAACTACAGACGCTCAGATTTTTGGTCGCGTGCGAGCAGCTCTTCCAAGGCCTCGGCCGGTTTTTTGTTCTGATAAAGAATGTTGAATATCTGGTCGACAATCGGCGTCTCGATGTTGAGCCGGCGCGCGCATTCGAAGGCGCTCTTGGTCGTGGGCACTCCTTCGGCCACCGTCTTGGTTGAAGCGATAATTTGGTCTAACGATTGGCCCTGCCCGAGCTTTTCGCCGACGCGCCGGTTCCGACTCAATTGACTAAAGCAGGTCGCGACCAAATCGCCGGCGCCGCTCAATCCATAAAAGGTTCGCGCTTGTCCGCCCATGGCGGTGCCGAGGCGCAGCAGCTCAGCCAGACCACGCGTGACCAGAGCCGCTTTCGAGTTGTCGCCTAATCCAAAGCCGTCACCAATCCCCGCGGCGATGGCGAAGACATTTTTCAGCGCGCCCCCGAGCTCAATCCCCGTCGTTTCGTCGCTGGAATAAATGCGAAACCGCGGAGTGCCGAGATATTGCTGGAGTTCTTGCGCACACGCGGCGTCGCGACAACCGAGCACGGCCGCGGTTGGCAGTTCGCGGGAAACTTCCGCCGCCAGATTCGGTCCGGACAAAACCGCGATGGGGTTCTGTGGAAAAAATTGCGCCAGAATCTCGGACATGCGCAAACCGCTGCCGTGTTCGATACCTTTGGTGCAGCTGAGGAAAATGCTACTACTCGTTAGGCGATTTTTAATCTCCTGCGCGACGGATCGCAATGCGGTGGAGGGCGTAACAAAGACGATGAGATCCGCGCTGATGCAATCCGCGAGATTACTCGTTAGGCAAATCGACTCGGGCAGCTTCACCCCCGGCAGATAGTCGACATTTTCGCGCGTGCTCCGCAAACGCTCGATCCGCTCCGGATTGTGTCCCCACAGAGTGACGGTGTTTCCGCGTTTAGCCCAGAGAATGGCCAATGCCGTTCCCCAGCCGCCTGCGCCCAGCACTGCTGTCCGCATCACTTTCACTTTCGGGTGAAACGCGGCTCACTGCCGTTGAGTAAGCGCACAATGTTCGAGCGATGTCGCCAGACCACCAGCGCCGTCATCACCATCGAGAAATAGAGGAGAACCACGCCGTGGGTCATATTAAAATGAATCAAGACGGCGATAGTAATTGGCAGGGCAAGCGCGGCGATGATTGATGCTAATGAGACGTAACGCGTGATCAGAAATAGGACGACCCAGACGAGAAAGATTGTAATCGCGGCCGGTGGTGTAATTCCAAAAATGGAGCCAGCAGAAGTGGCAACACCTTTTCCGCCTTTGAAGGCCAGCCAAACTGGAAACGAGTGTCCCACCACACACATCGCGGCCGCGAGGATGGCAAAAAATTCTGAGTAATCGGCGGCCGCTGGATGCCGCGCGACTAACGCCAGCGCGAGCCTGACCGCAACGAAGCCTTTGAACGCATCGAGAAAAAAAACGGCATAGCCCCATTTTTTTCCCAGCACGCGCAATACGTTAGTCGCGCCGATGTTGCCGCTTCCATGTTCTCGGACGTCAACGCCCGCTATTTTTCCCGCGATATATCCGCTGGGAAATGAGCCGATCAGATAGGCGAGCAAGAATATGAAAAGAGAAAGGCCGAACATCGGTCGGGATCGCCAGGTTCGCTAAGCTCCGTTCGTTGGTGCGCTGTGCTCACTAAAACAAACGCTCCTCTTCTTGAGAAAAATCGAAATAATTGAAAGGTCCGCGGGCGTGATTCCTTGGATTGCTGCCGCCTCGGCCAAAACTTGCGGACGGGCTGCCCTTAATTTTTGCCGGGTTTCGTGGCGCAACCCGGGGATCTCCCCCAGATCGAGATCTTTCGGAATGCGTTGCCGGCCCGCAAGCGTCATCTGCCGATTTTGGTTTTGCTGACGACGGACGTAGCCTTCGTACTTCAGATCGGCCTCGACCAGATCCCAGATTTCTCTTGGCGCAAAATTTTGGAACTCCTCAGGCAAACTATCGAAACGAAATTCCGGTTTACGCAGCTGTTGTTCAAGCGTTTCGCCATTGAGCCGTGTACCTAGGATCGATTCGCGCAGCATGCGAACGCTCTCCGTTTTCTCCAGGTAGCAAGTCCAGCGTTCGTCATCGACGAGGCCACATTCCCGCCCGCGCGGGGTCAGCCTTTGGTCAGCATTGTCGTGTCGTAGCGAAAGCCTGTCTTCCGCCCGGCTGGTGAACATCCGATAAGGCTCGTCGGTCCCCTTGGTTACTAAATCGTCAATGAGAACGCCCGCGTAAGCTTCCGAACGCGAAAGAACAAATGGCGATCGGCCAAGGACTTTGAGCGCCGCGTTTGTTCCGGCTATAAGCCCTTGAGCAGCAGCTTCTTCGTAGCCAGATGTGCCGTTAACTTGACCTGCCAGGTAAAGCCCCGAAACCTTCTTTGTTTCTAACGTGTGATATAGTTGAGTCGGCGGAAAATAGTCATACTCGACCGCATATCCTGGACGCATTATTTCGACGTTTTCCAAGCCGGGAACGGTGCGCAGGAACTCCAACTGAACGTCATAGGGCAGGCTAGTGGAGACGCCATTTACATAAAACTCATCGGTATGGAGACCCTCGGGTTCCAGAAACAACTGATGGGATTTTTTCTCCGCGAACTTCACGACTTTGTCTTCAATCGAAGGGCAATACCGCGGTCCCGTTCCTGTAATTCGGCCCGAGTATAGTGCCGACTGATGAAGATTTGCCCGAATGATATTGTGAGACTCGGAATTGGTGTGCGTGATCCAACAAGGGACTTGCCGAATCGGGTGATCGCGAACATTCAAGGTGAATATTTGCTCGCGACCACGCGGTGTGGGCAACCCCAAGAAGCTAAAGAAAGTTGGAGAAGTGTCGCCCAATTGGGTTTCACAGGCGGAGAAATCGATCGAATGCCGATTGATCCGGCATGGTGTGCCGGTCTTGAATCGGCCGCGTACTAGACCGAGGGATTCAATCTCACGCCCAAGATTAGAATAGGTATCGGCCATCCTTCCCCCAGATCGTGTCTGATCGCCGACGTGTAATGTTCCTCCCAGGAATGTTCCCGATGTGATAACGACACTCTGGGCTGCAATTCTCAATCCGATATCTGTTTCAACACCGAGGATTTGATCATCCCTTACGATTAGCTTCGTGGCGGTAGCTTGTCTCAATGTCAGACTCGACGATCCCTCTAACCAAGCTTTTGCTCGAAATTGGTAAGCCTTTTTATCGCACTGAGCGCGCGGAGAGTGGACCGCCTTGCCTTTGGTTCGATTCAAAAGACGAAATTGAATCGAGGTCGCGTCCGCGTTTCGACCCATGAACCCACCCAAGGCATCGATCTCGCGAACAATCGTTCCCTTGGCGATTCCGCCAATCGCCGGGTTGCAGGACATCTGGCCAACAGTGTCCAAGTTCTGCGTGAGAACAATAGTTGAGCAATTGAGGCGACTCGACGCGAGCGCTGCCTCAATTCCCGCATGGCCGCTTCCGACTACAATAACCTGATACTTTTCAGTGTCGCCCATGTTCCACGTGGAACTAATCCAAGATGCCTTGGGTTGGCAGCGGGAGGAGCGTGTCTAAGGCGAATTCTTCCACTTCGCCGGTGCGCGCCTGGCTGAGGATTCGCAACATCGGCGCAAATTCGGCCAGAACCTGGCGACAGGCCCCACAGGGTACCACCGGGCGATCGGAATCGCTGACCAAAGCCAATAGCACGAAGCGAGTGTTTCCCTTTGAGACAGCCGCCCCTACCGCAACCCTTTCCGCGCACATCGTTAGTCCATAGGAACGATTCTCCACATTACAGCCGGAAAAATGCGCACCGTCCGAAGTTACCAGCGCCGCTCCGACCGCGAATTTTGAATAGGGAGCATACGCTTTGGATTGTGACAATCTTGCAGTCTTAATGGCTTCGCTATCAACGTTCTGCATATACTACAACCTCTTGCATGGCCATTGTGCGACCGTTTGGCGTGCTCATGGCGGATGTTCCTTCAGCAGGCGCTTCAACCTCTCGAAGGAGTCGGAGAGCGATCCGACCTAAAAGGAAAAGGATGGTTGCAGAAAAAGCTAAGCCCCCGAACCACGTTACGTACTCAATGCTCCGAGGATGCGTTTTTCCGCGCATGAGATTTAGTCCCAGCTGCCCTAAAGTCCCTAGATAGGCGTAGAGGAATAATCCCGGCGCTTGGCCTATCGCCACCCATAACATGCAGGTGCGAAACCGGACCTTTGTCAGACCGTAGAGATAGTTCATCAGGCTCGTCGGAAAAAGCGGGTGCAACTGGCTGAGCAAAATAATTTTCCATCCTTCTCGTTCGACCGCCGGCTCGAGCGCTTTTAACTTCGGGTTAAGCATTAGCCGCCGGTGTAGCCAGCGCTCACCAATCCACCGACTGATGAAAAAAGAAATCGCGGCGCCGACCATATTCCCGAGCAGGACAATAAGAAAACCCCACCACAGTCCAAAAAAGAAACCACCGCCAACACTTAGCACTCCACCTGGAAGAAGCAGGACGTTACACGCCGCATAGAGCAGCGGATAACAAACCGCGCTCCACACCCCCCAATGCATGACCCGCTCTTGAATCACTGCCAGCCAGTCAGCTAGTGGGAAAACGCGGGATAGTCCGAAAAATAGCGTCGCGCACAGCAATAATCCGAAAACCTGAATAAAGAGAGCGCGCCGAACTTGCACCATTTCAGACAATCGTCACGTCACTGCCTGCGCGCAAATTGCGTGGGACAGCAATTTTAAGCTGCATCCGTCCTCGTTTCTAGCTCTCGTTAGGCAAAATCAGTTGCTCGACTTCCCTCTGCCTTCCTTTTATTTTGCGCTCATTGGCTCGCAAAGATCCGCGTATCGACGCTTACATCGCGCGCCATGGCGGCGTTCAGGCAACATTGCTCATTCGGATTTTGGAAATCGACGCTCATATTTGGCGAAACGAACGAAGAAAGAGACGGCATGGGACACTTCGGCCTAATCACTTCTCTGAGCGATTTGCCTAACGAGACCAAGCTGCTGAATTACGTCCGTAGGCGGTCAGTCTCAACGACGCCGGCATCAAAGAAGCTGGCGAATGAAGGCCTCGCAAAAAAGCTTCCCCATTGGCTGAGCCCGATTACTTCACCGCCGCGCTTCGAAAAAACCGCAAGGCTACGACAAATTTTCTCCTAGCAAGCGCCGCGAGTATGTCGCGTGGTTTCTCTAACCAAAAAATTTTAGATGCGATTAGGACTCGGCTCTTCTGCGTTTCCGAAAGCAACCATTGTCAGGTTTGCGACGAAACATCCATGAGATGCACAGCAAGACGTTTTTTTCCCGTGCCTCTCTTAGTAAGAAACCAACAACATCGAATACTTGCGAACAGTTTCAGCTCCAAGTCACTCCCCGTCGCCTTGTTCGAGCCCATGTCAGGTGTTATCAACATGCCTGTTTCAGCTTCGCCGCGAGAAACAACGCGAGCGGCGCGGTACTTATTTCCGTGCTTAAGACTAAGAAGAGATTTTAGAAATTAATATTTATTAAAGAGCCTTGTGAAGAAACTCTCTCCCACCACGTCTGATTCCCTTACTTCATGAATCAGACGATCGAGACCCAACCGCGCTTTAATCCACGCGAGTTATCGGTCGTGCCCCCGAGTATA
>JALZAX010000011.1 GCA_030948055.1 Verrucomicrobiota bacterium
ATACACGGAAGTGCGCGCCGGCGTTGGGATGGAATTGAAAGTCGCGCCGCAAATTAAGGTCTCGATCGAAGGTGGCTACATGCCCTATCGCAACTTCGATTTCTACCGTGCCGACGTTCGTTATCATAACGAAGAAGGCGCGCCCTACGGCTCTCTCGCCATCCACGCCGCGTTCTGATGTAGCCGCCGCCCTGTGGGCGGCGCATGAGCGACGTTGAAATCACGACTGGCGCTCGCCACAGGCGAGCGGCTACAACGCTACCGCAGGTGGCGATCCAACGCGCCGATCTTGCGCGTTTCGGGCCAGATTTTCGCGACCGCGAGAACGACCAGAATCGTTCCGATTCCCCCGCCCACCACCGACTTCACCGCACCAAAGGCCGCGGCCGTTAATCCCGACTCCAAAGCGCCGAGCTCGTTCGAGGTGCCGATGAAGATATTGTTTACCGCCGAAATGCGTCCGCGCATTTCATCTGGCGTGAGCAGTTGGAGAATGGTGTGCCTGACAACCACACTCACGGTATCGAAAGCGCCGGTAAGAAAAAGCATCGCGAGGGAAAGCCAAAGATAGCGCGACAGACCAAAAATAATTATCGAGGCGCCGAATCCCGCCACACACCAGAGCAACGTCTTCCCCGCTTTTCGCATCGGCGGCAAATAGGCAATCGTGACTGCCATCAAGAAACCACCGACCCCCGGCGCAGCGCGCATCCATCCGAGTCCGATCGGGCCGCAATGCAAAATCTGATCGGCGAAAATCGGCAACAACGCCGTCGCGCCGCCGAGAAAGACTGCCGCCATGTCGAGCGTGATCGTGGCGAGAATAACCTTCTTACTCAGGACGAAACGCAGTCCGCTCATCAAACTTTTCCACGCGCCTTCCTCCACTCGCCTTCCCTGACTCGTCTTTCCAATCGGCAGCACGAGAAAGAAAAACGCCATCGCGCAGATTGCGTCTAACGAGTAGATGAAATGAAAGCTCGTCCGCACGATGAGCAAGCCGCCCAGGGCCGGACCGAGGATCGATCCGATTTGAAAGACGCTGCTGTTCCACGTGACCGCGTTGGCGAAAATGTCACGCGGCACGAGGATTGGAAAATAAGAACTGCGCGCCGCCCAACCGAATGTTCGTCCGCTGGCCGCGACCAACAGCAGCAAGTAAATCAGCGGAACTGACAGATCATCGAAGTGATAGGTCGGCGTGCGTTCGAAGACTGAGGCGACAGAAGTAAGCGTCTGATTTCCCCATACCAAAAAACCGAGACGCGGAACTGCGAGGTGTTGCCAGGAAATTAGTGCCAGGCCTAACGAACAGATGGCGCTGAGTGCCTGCGAAAGCAGGATGATGTATTTGCGATTAAACCGATCGGCCAGATGGCCCGCGGGCAACGACAGCAGAACCACCGGCGCGGCAATGGCCAGGCCCACTAAGCCAAGCGCAGTGGCCGAATGCGTTCGCTGATACATTTCCCACTCAATCGCCACCACCAGCATCTGCCGGCCGATGACGGAGATGAGATTGCCTAACGAGTAGTAGCTGAACGCCCGAACGCGAAAAGCCGCGTAGGGATCGTGCCGCTGGGGTTTTGGCTCAATCGCCCCTTCGGCCGTGGCCGGTCGCCTAACGACTGGTCGTTCGTAAGCGGCCGGTTCTCCGTGCGGCTCCTCGTTCTGCACTAATTACGGAACGTAAATCGCCGTGCCTTGCAAGACGTTGGCGCCCGTCGGCACATCGAAAGTCGATTCGGTGTTGAAACCGTACGCGCTATTCCGGGTGAAGTGGTAATTGGAAGTTCCAATCCCCACCCCGATCACCGGCCCGTTCTTCCGCACCACACCGCTCGCGATCAATCCATTCGCGCCGACCGCGGCCGCTTTCGTTCGCAATTCTTCCATCGAATGACCTTCCACAATCGCGATCTGCTCAAAATGTTTCGGCGGCTCGCCGTAAACACGCACGCCCGCTGGATTTCTAATTCCCGCACGCGCGGGGCCCAACATTGTCGTTTGCGGCGCAGTCGTGCAGCTCGCGAGCAAAGCAAAAATGAAAAGTGAAACGAAACCGAATGTGAGGCGCATGGCTCACAATCAAAGGCCGCGCCGTTTACTGCAACCGATAGATTTCAAGCAGCGCGACGCCAGTCTCACCCCCGTTGCCCCTGAGGATCGCGGTGTAAACGCCCGGCCCGACCAAAATAATCGCGGCCGATTCTAATTCGTTAGGCGGTGTCAGTGAGCGGCTCTGAATTTCTACTTCCTGCGTGTCGCGCCAGTTATCGTTCGTCGCCACGATCGCCCCGTTGCTCTCATGAATTTCGATCACTGGATCGGCCAGCGGTTGCGCAATTCCGGCGGTCGCGAGCGAGGGTCCAAGCGCGCGCACGAGCAGGTTCGCGCTCATCCCGCTCCCGCGCACAATGAAACCTCCGATCATGACTTCGTCGCCATTCCCGACGAAACCGCGCGCGCTTAAATTCGCGATGCGACTGCCTAACGACTGGTTGCCTTCATAAACTTCCAGCAAAGCGACGCCCGTTCCACCGTTCTGCCCCGTCATGGTGGCGGTGTAAACGCCTGCCGGCAGCGTCTGTATCATGGCCGATTCCGCATCGTTCGACGGCGCCAGGCCGCTCGCGAGCAACTCGCTTTGTTGCGTGTCTTTCCAATTCAGATTTTGCGCGAAGGAATTGCCTAACGAGTCGTGCAACTGCATCGCCGGATCGGACAACGGATTAATAATTCCCGCCGCGGCCAACGACGGACCAAGACCGCGCACGATCACGCGCTTCGGCACATCGCCCGTAATGATAAAACCGCCGATCATCAATCGTTCGCCTGTGTCCACGCGCAGGCGCACGGAAATATTCGCCAGTTCCGCCGTCAGCGGAGGCGGTGCAAAAACCGGCAGAATAATCGGCGTCGGCGGACCAGGAGTACCCTCGGGGTCGCGCGGAAATTTTGCGTAAGGCAGGCGCGTGTCATCGAAGGCAAATCGATCCGCCTCGATCCCGATCGGCGGAAGAAAAACACTGGAACCCGACGCGCCGACGATGTCGTCCTGATCAACACCATCGCCGCTGACTCCGACCGCGCCGATCAAAACTCCATTCCGATAAAGCGGGAAACCGCCGGGAAAAATCGTGATGCCATTCGGGAATTGCGGATTCGGCGGGGTGAAAATCGGACCGATCAGCGCAGCAGTCGGAACCAAAGTCGGCAGAGCCGCTCGCACAAAACCAGAAACCTCCTCCTGCATTCCGTAGATCGGCCCCGGACCTTCCGGATCGATCCCGGGCGGAAAATGCGTTTCCGCGAGAAAACCAACTGTGCGCGTGGAAAAAGCGCGCGTATTATCGGAAAAACCCACCGCGGTGCGCGCCTTCTGCACGGCAACGTCCCAACTAAAAATTGTCGCCTCGCCCGTTCGAAATGCGCCCAGCACTGCCGGTCCGACGAAAGGCAGATTGGGATTGTTCACCACGGTGATGAAGGCCTCCATGCGCGAACCAATCGGCAGACGAATCCCGGCGCGCGTGGTGCGCACGCGATCAGCTGCCGCGGCAATCACATTCGCAACTTCAGCACTCGTTAGGCGCGGCTGACCATTTATCGGTGTAGAAATTGGATCGCTAATAATTGGTTGGCGAACCTGTCCGCTCACGCCACTGAAGGTCGCCGTCGGATAAGGAAACGGCGGGGGCGAGCCGACCACCGGATATCGCAACGCGGCGTTTCCGGTCACGCTCGCGCCTGCACTCGAGCCGGCGGAACTCTGCACATAGGGCAGAGAAATTCCGCCGATGAAAACATTCGTCGCCAAAATAGCGGAGGAAGGCGCGAAACCTTTTTGCCCGGCCAGCGCGATATCTTCATCCTTGGTGTAACCGTCGATGAAACTGGTCGGCGGAAATTCGAGACCGGAACCCGTCACGCCGACGCCGCCGACCAGCACTCCATTCTTATATAGAGGCACACCGCCGGGAATACCGTTGAGCGAGGTGAGCGGAATCGGCGAACCGAACGTGCCAGGCGATGCGCTTGTGGGAATGAAGTCCGGTTTCTTGAATCGGTTCACATCTGAGAATGGAAGATTCGAAAAACCAACTCCGACCAGCGGACCGGGCGGAAGGTTTTTCACTCCCGGCGGAAAGTGTTGTTGAATGATATAACCGGCCGTGCGGCTGGTGAAGGCGTTGGCGTTACTACTTAGAAACGCCGCCGTGCCCGCTTTGCCGACAGAAACTGCAACTTCCAAATCGGTTGGCTCGCCGCCGCGCGGTACCCAAACACCAAGCACATAACCTTCGCGATCCGTCACCGCGATGACGCTGTTCGGCGCGAGTTTGTTCGCGCGCTTCGTCGCTTGATTGATGACTAACTGAACATCCGACGCTGTCAGCTGCGCGAAGGCGGAAGAGCCCAACAAACTTGCGGTAATGAAAAGGAGAATTACCTGCGTTATCCGCGGCGAGGCAGTCAAGGGTAGCGTAGCCGATAGAAGCGTTTCGGTAAGCCGGCGGCATGCGGAGCTGGGAAGGTAATTATCCCCGCACTGTCAGCTACGTTAAGGCCGATGTCGCTAAATGGAGTTACCAGGTCTGGCGATGCCTGCACGTAGGCTGTTTGGCCGGGGATACCTTTTCCGGTAAGAATCGCGCCGTTAGTCTGAACTGTTACCGAGGTTATTCGGAACGGGTAAACTGTGATGGGAAGCAAACCAGTTTTCGTGAGCGAGCTAAGTGTGAACGAGGCCGAGAGCTGAACTGACGTTGCTGTCGTGACAAAGCTCGGTTGAAACATCCCCGCGCTGCTAATGCTGAAACTAGAAGTGCTCCACTGCGAATAACCCGTGACCGGAAGCGTTGTTGGCCCGGCCTTGTTTCTCGCCGTCGCCGAGGCTGTATAAGAAAACGTTCCTGCGTCGCTCACATTGATAGGTCCGCTGACAGCTACCGATTCCAGCTTCTTCGGATCAAAAACAGTGCCGCCAAAATTCGGCGGCGGGTCGTTTACTCCGCCGCCCGGGCCGGTGAAGCCGTGAGCGGTTACTACTTCTCCATCCACGATTTTGAGTGAGTCAATTGAGATCCATTGGTTCGATCCAAATTCCTCTTCCAGAATCGCGTAGACGTGAAAGTTAAAGATACTCCTGTCGCTGTTTTGAATAGGGGCGCGGACTTTCATGCTTACGTTGACTTGCTCGATCCCGCCGACTCCCAAAGGAAAGACCTGGCCCACGGTGGCTGGAATGGGTTCGGCGGGAGCCGGGAGACAAGGACGCCCGTTTTGACACGGTGCCTCCTGGTCGATAAAACTCGCCGTCGCTACTTCCAAGAGGCGCACGCGCAGGTTCCGGGACATGACCGAGGTCAAGTTCTTCAATTCAAGCGTGGCACTGAAATTGACCGACCTACACGCTGGACAATTGGTGGTACCATCGGAATTGACAGTCCTGACCGGATTTAGTACCCGGAAAAATCCGAACAACCGATTAACCGTGAGTGCTCTTGTCGTTGTTTGGAAAGCTCCGTTGCTATCGACTGCTTTAGCGACGA
The DNA here is from genome assembly GCA_030948055.1 of Verrucomicrobiota bacterium. Taxonomy (GTDB): domain Bacteria; phylum Verrucomicrobiota; class Verrucomicrobiia; order Chthoniobacterales; family UBA10450; genus JACCTI01. The sequence goes on from JALZAX010000011.1 coordinate 5,556, forward strand.
TCTGATAATCACCGGGTGCAAGGTAGAGCGCCGTGTAACTCATCGTCGCCTGGGAAGTCGAGAAACGCTGTTGATAGATTTCCGGGGCGCCTGCGTCAGTCGCGAGTCCGCGAATGCTTATGCTTAGCCTTGCCAGAGGTACAGTGGCAGAGGCGCTCACAACCAGAGTTAGCGGGTCGCCATAATTAATCACCGCCGGGACGGGTTCCTGCGCGAATCCGGCGTAAAGATTGACCGTCGGGGGCACTGATTGTCCGGGATTCACCAACAGCCGAGCCTCCACAAATTCTCCGATACTGGCGGTCCCGCTTCCGGGGACATCATGAATCACTTGGACAGTGTATTGGTCAAAGCCGAGAAAGGGCTGGCCGTTTACTGAAGCGGGCAGCGCAACAGTAGTCTTAAGACGCTCCGCAGTCTGACCCGTCTCATAAACGAGGGGCTCGTGATCCCACATTTTGAAGACGGGCACGCCAGGCGGGGGACGTGAAGTACCTCCAGCGAGCGGACCTGGAAAGACACTGATCTCCAGGTCACCGAGGCTCGGATCCGAAACGTCGACGTAAACCGAGAGCGAAGTCGCATAGGGTGCTTCAAAAGTGGTGTTCTGGTAAAAGTTCGTGTTGTTCTCTCTGATATCTTGGGGCAGTCCGCCACCTTGCAACGTTTGTAATGGAAAGACCGAGGGCGGGTTTACTTTGACGGCAATATCCAGCACCTGCATTCCGCCTCCGATTGCGCCGACTAGGGTACTAGCTCCCGTGGAAAGATTGAGACGGTATAGGTTATCGTTACTACTCGGACCATTAGCATCAGCATTGAGGTAGGCGATGCCGCTGGTTGCGCTGATATCCATACCTAATGAACGGCTATTAGCCACAAGAGTGCTATTACCGATGGTAAAGAGCTGGCCCGTATCCGGGCTGGGAGTGCCGCCGGTTCCACCTATCCTGACAATGTTATTCAAACTATAGGCATAACCATAAAGTGTGCTTGGTCCCGGGCCTGGAGTGTTATTGGAATAAGCCATGGCCACGACATTGGTTGGTGCTCCAAAATTCGGGTCACCTTGAGCGTAGGCCGGCGCCTGTCCCGGTCCTAGAACCAAGGTTCCGCTGGTTGGTCGCACAAGGAAATTATCACCTGCGGGAGAGATGACGCGCACCCGATCCGCCACCGGATCGAAATCGAAGGCGAAATCAGCCAATGCATGTCCACTGGAAATAAACGGATTGCTAAAGCTTTGCCCCACCAGAGTAGCAACGGCGGTTTGCGGATTGACAGTGCACAGCTGGAAGCTATCGGAGCCGAACTGTTGTGCAGGGCGGAAGGCCAGGCCGTAGAGCTGACCGGTGGCAGGACGAAAATCGATGGCCGCGAGTGAGTAGGTCCCCAATCCCGTCACAGCTACAGGAGCGGTTGCAGTGCCTGGTGTCGCGCTATCAAAAGAAAATAACCCGCCGGTAAGGGTCAAGCCATAGATCTGTTCGGCTTTACTAACCCGGCCGCATAGCATTCCTATAACCACGGCTATGATGAGAACGATGCTACGGTTAGGCATGTCAGTTGTCTCCCAAGCCGAAGCTCAAGGATACCTTAGGCGATAAAATTGTTTAACCAACCCGGCTGCATGGGGTGCTGGAAAGGTAACTATGCCTGCACCATCGGCCGCGGTAGTACCGATGTCGCCAAACTGTGTTACGAGGTCAGGAGATGCCTGCACGAAGATGGTTTGGCCCGGGATACCTCTTCCTAGAAGAGTGGCTCCGCTACTCTGATTTGTTAGCGAGGTTAACCGGAAAGGGTAAACCATGACCGAGAAAGTTCCACTCTTAGTGGGCGAATTCGTGCTGAGCTTGAAGGAAGCGGAGAGCTGCACAGGCGTCGCGTTGCTAACGAAGGAAGGTTGGAACGATCCCAGACTAATATCAAACTGGGAACTACCCCACTGCGAGTAACCGGTTACCGGAAGCGAGGTTGGCCCGGCCTTGTTGGTCGCGGTCGCCATGGCCACATATTGAATGACGCCCGAATCGGCCACGTTAATCGGTCCAGTTACATCAACAGATTGCAGAATCTTCGGGTCGAAGGGCGTGCCTCCAAAATTAGGCGGCGGATCGTTCACGCCGCCGCCTGGGCCACCAAAGCCCGAGTCATGCAACTGCACGCCATCGATTACCTTGAGGGAATCGATCGGGACCCATTGGCCGTTGTTGAACTCATCAAGAACGGCATAGACATGAAAGTTAATCTTTCTATCCGCTAACTCAGGGTGCTGAGCGTCGCCCGTCAACGGCGCGCGCACCGCTCCACTAATGAAAACCTGCGTGGTCGCGCCCGCACCCAGGGGAGACACCGTGATTAAGCTAAGTTCGGTTGGAGGATAGGGAGTTAGATCCGGCGGGCCCTCTACGTCGCGAAAACTGGCTGAAGCTACCTGAATAAGGTGAATGCGCAGATTGCCAGAGCCCGTGGCAGTGTTGTTGGTCACAACAAGATTGGCAGTGAAGTTAGTTATCTGGCCATTAAGTGTAGAATTGAGATTCTGGACGCTAAACAAGCCAAACAAGCGATTGACGATCAGGTTACTCGTAGCGGTTTGCGCGAAGCCTGCGCTATCGATAGCTTTGGCTGTGATCTGATAGGTGCCTGGGGGTAGGATTGCCGGTGTAAAAGTCACACTTGGCGAAACGCCGAATACTTCAGGTGAATTATAGGTTACCGGCCCCGTGATAGTTATACCTAACCGCGCGATGGTAAAGGTAGAAGGATTGCCCGAGGCGGTGGCGACAAGTGTTAGCGGCTGTTCATAGTCAAGCTGAGGGGGCACAGGCTGATTCATGGTTCCGCCGTAAAGATCTACTGTGGGCGGCGCGGTGTGTCCGGGATTGTTCGGCTGGATAGTGAGAGTGCAGGCGTTAAAGGTACCAACCTGTGTGCTTGCCTGACCATAGGTGTCGTCAAAAACCCAAACGGTATATTTATCCCAACCAGCAAAGGGAAGCAGAGCTGTAGTTTGTAAATGAGTGACAGGTTGTCCGGCGGCGTTGACTAACTGTTCGTGGTCCCAAAGGGTATAGATAGGAGCGTTCGTCGGCGGCAACCCGGTCGGGCCGAATGGCCCCTGGAAAACAAAGACCTTTAAGTTACTTAGCGTCGTGTTCGTGACCGTGATATCCACCGAGACGGAAATTGAAGTTGAATTCGGTAAATTAGAGAAAGTAGTCGCAGCGCCCGCGGCAAAGGCGCCATTCTGAAAGTTCAAAGGTAGACCGCTACCGATGAAACTTTGAGTAGTAGGTGCGGGAGCTGGTCCGCCTTTCCGAATAGTGCAATTTTGAGTATCGGCGACATAGACAAGCCCGGCGCTAGTGACCGCGATACTCTGCGGATAGGTGAAGCGCACCGTGCTACCTGCGCCATCCGCGGCGCCTTGAGTGTAAGACAAGCCTGCCAAGGTTCTGACGAGGCCACCGGAATTAATTTTGCGCACCGTCTGGCCACTATTGTCCAGCACATAGACATTGCCAGCGCCATCAACCGCTATGCTATAAGGAAGAGCGAATCTAGTGACGCCACTGCCATCGGTGTTTCCGGTAGTGCCAGCTACACCGGCAATGGTAGTTACTACAGCAGCCGAGGTAATCTTACGAATAGTCTCATTGTTAGTATCCGCGACGTATAGGTTACCCGAGCTATCCACCGCGATTCCTTGGGGGTTTTTAAAGCGCGCGGCGGTGCCTGTAGCATCGCTCGTCCCGGAGACACCAGCCGATCCCGCTACGGTCGTAACAACAGCTGCGGAAGTGATCTTGCGGATGGTATGGTTGTTGGTATCGGCCGCGTAAACATTGCCGCCGCTATCGACGGCCACACTGCCAGGATAACTAAAGCGCGCGGCCGCACCTGTTCCGTCACTACTGCCAGAGCTACCGGCTGTGCCGGCCAAAGTACTTACCAGACCGGCAGGAGTTATCTTACGAATGGTGTGATTGAAGGTGTCCGCGACGTAAATGTTATTTGAGCTATCCACGGCCAGACCCTCGGGAGCATTGAAGCGCGCGACCCCGCCCATTCCATTAGCACTGCCAGATAAACCTGCCGTGCCAGCTAGGGTGCTAACGACCGCGCCGGGCGTGATCTTGCGAATGGTATTGTTATTGGTGTCGGCTACATAGACATTACCAGCACTATCCACTGCTACGCCGCCTGGGGAATCAAAACGCGCCGCCGCGCCTGTGCCATCGGCGCTGCCAAACCTGCCAGCCAGTCCAGCAAAAGTAGTTACAACTCCACCTGCAGTGACCTTCCGAATGGTATTGTTCGAGGTATCGCCTACATAAACGTCGCCGGCGCTACTTACGGCCACGCCTTGCGGATTATTGAAGCGCGCGTTGCTGCCGGTGCCGTCTGCGCTGCCCGAGCTACTCGGCGAACCGGCCAGGGTAGTAACAACAGCCCCCGAGGTAATTTTGCGGATAGTGTTGTTAGTTGAGTCAGCTACATAAACGTTGCCGGAGCCATCCACTGAGACAGCGGTGGGATAGTTGAAGCGCGCGCTGCTGCCAGTGGCGTCGGTGCTACCGATGAAACCTGCGGAACCGGCGAAGGGAGCCACTACTCCCGCGGAGGTAACCGTGCGGATAGTCTGATTGTAGGTATCTGCGACGTAAAGCAAGCCCGCACTTGTAGCTGTTACTCCGCTAGGGCTATTGAAGCGCGCTCCACTGCCAGTTCCATCCGCGCTACCAAAATTACCTGCCAGGCCAGCCAGAGTACTTACTACCGCTGCAGGTGTGATCTTGCGAATGGTATGATTGTTCGTGTCCGCGACATAGACATTGCCCGAGCCATCCACAGCTATGCCTTGGGGATTTTTGAAGCGGGCCGCGCTGCCTGTCCCATCCGCGCTCCCAAGTGCGCCGGGCGAACCGGCCAAGGTGCTGACCACTCCCGCCGCCGTGATTTTCCGAATGGTATTGTTGGCAGAGTCGGCCACATAAACATTCCCCGAACCATCAACCGCCACGCCATAGGGGAAGTTAAAACGCGCGGCACTGCCTGTGCCATCGGCGCTGCCAGAGCTCCCCGCCATTCCGGCCAGGGTAGTCACGACCCCAGCTGAAGTTATCTTACGAATGGTCTGGTTAACATAGTCCGCGACGTAGACATTGTTGGAGCTATCGACAGCCACTCCGCTTGGATTTTGGAAACTGGCGGCGCTGCCGGTGCCGTCATTGCTACCGTAGCCGGCGTTTCCGGCCAGGGTAGTAAACGGATATGGCTCATAATTCGATTGAGCCTGAGTGGTGAGGGCCGCGCTAAACGCGCAGGCAATTATTAACGCCGAGCGCAAAAACTTATTCATCCTTCAACTCCCAGCCGCCTTGAAGCCTATCGGAATATTGTCCGCGGCCAAGAGAAATGAATGGCCGCAATTAGAGGTTGGATGGCTGCGGGGAAGTGGCTACGCTGCGCGGCGGTCATGGAACCTGGTAGCCGCCGTCTTCGCGCGCTCTTCTTCGCGGTCTTCGCTTTATTTGCGACTCAAGTGTCTCTTCCGCAGGCGCGCGCGGAGGAAGCTAGCGCCACGGACCGGAGTGTTCTCGTTGCCAAAAAAAATCAGGTGGAAAACAGCGGCGCAGTTCCAACTACCGCCTGGCAGCCAGCGGAGGTCGGTTTGGAACTGGCGATTCATGACCGCTTGCGTACGGGCGATCTCAGTCAGGCGAGCGTGCGGCTAACGAATCTGAGCGTCCTGCAAATTGATGAACTGACAACAATTGAAATTTTGCCGCCGCGCGGACCGGCCGCGAATAAGCCGGCGCTGGATTTGAAGGCGGGACAAATCTACTTTTTCAGCCGCGACAAACCTCGCGAGATCGAGTTACAGACGCCGCTCGCGACTGGTGCGCTTCAGGGAACGGAATTCAATCTTCTGGTAGGAGCCGGCGGCCGCACCGTTTTGACCATGCTCGATGGAGTGGTGGAATTGCGAAACGCACTCGGACGCGTGGTCGTAAACAGCGGCGAACAAGGCTTGGTCGAACCCGGCCGGGCGCCTACGAAAACGGCGGCCATTTATTCCACCAACATCATTCAGTGGTGTCTTTATTATCCGGGTCTGCTGGACACGGATGCATTGCGTCTTGATCCGGCCTTGAGCGAATCCGTCTCTGCCTATCGCGCGGGCGATCTCCTGGAGGCGCTGCGACTTTACCCGCGCGGTCGCACGGCGGCGAGTAGCGATGAGCGCGCTTACCGCGCTTCTCTCCTCCTGGCGGTAGGCCGCGTGCGCGAAGCGGAACGACTAACGGGCGGAGGTAGCGACAAGGCGGGCGCGCTACGTCAGTTAATTGCAGCAGTTAAATTCCAGGAACATCGCCGCAGATTGGAACCCAGTTCAGCGACGGAGTGGCTGGCAGAATCCTATTATCGGCAATCTCGAAACGACTTGCCTGGCGCGCTCGTCGCGGCGCAAACAGCCGTCGAACGCGCGCCACACTTCGGCTTCGCCTGGGTACGAGTCGCGAGTTTGCAATTCAGCTTTGGTCGAGTGCGTGAGGCCGCGAAGGCGCTTGAACGCGGTCGCGCGCTGAGTCCGCGTAACGCACAAGCTGCCGCGCTCGCGGGATTTTTTGCGAGCGCCGAGAACAATATCGCGAAAGCTGCCGAACATTTCGATGAGGCCCTGGCGATCGATGGTTTCCTCGGGAACGCCTGGCTCGGACGCGGCCTTTGTAAGATTCGCCGGGGTCACGCGGCCGAAGGTCGTCGCGATCTGCAAGTGGCGGCAGCAATGGAGCCGAATCGCGCCCTGCTCCATTCCTATGTGGGAAAAGCGTTCAGTAACGCGGGTGACAACGAGACGGCCGGGCGCGAGCTGAATCGTTCCCGCGAAATCGATCCGAGCGATCCAACGCCCTGGCTTTACTCAGCGCTCCTCGCCAAACAGGAGCATCATTTCAATGGCGCCCTGGACGACCTGAATGAATCACTTCGCTTGAATGACAATCGCAGCATTTATCGTTCGAACCTTTTGCTCGATCAGGACCGTGCGGTGCGAAACGCAAATCTCGCGTCCATCTATCAGGAGGATGGTTTGACCGAGTTGAGCCTGAGGGTCGCGAGCCGCGCGGTGACCGATGACTATGCGAATTCATCCGCTCATCTTTTTCTCGCGAATTCCTACAACGCCTTGCGCGATCCGAGCCGCATTCTCTTGCGCTTCGACACGCCGTTTTTCAACGAGCTGCTTCTGGCAAATTTGCTTTCGCCCGTCGGCGGCGGCCCGCTCAGTCAGAACGTTTCGGATCAGGAATACTCGAAGCTTTTCGAACGCGATCGCTTCGGTGTGAGCACGAACACCGTTTATCTTTCGGAAGGCCAGGTGCGCGAGCTCGGCAGTCAGTTTGGACAATTCGGGAATTTCTCCTACGCGGTCGATGTTGATTACGAAAGCGATCCGGGGACTCGGCCTAACTACAACCTGAATCGACTGGAGATCTACAGTCAGGCGAAATATCAGCTCGGCTTACAAGACAGCATTTTCATTCAGACCAAATATCAGGACAACAGTAATGGGGATGTCTTTCAGTATTACGATCAGAACCAGGCCAACCGAACGCGCGCCTTTCATGAGAAACAGGAGCCGCTCGCTCTCATCGGGTATCATCACGAGTGGTCGCCGGGAGTGCACACGCTCCTTCTCGCCAGTCGCTTGGTAAATGATCAGACGGACCACCTCGACGATGCGCAGCGGAATATTGTCCTTTTTCTAAACGGGCAACCGACAGAGGTCGACCCTCTTCTTTTCACTTCCAATTACGCCAGTCGCTTTACCATCTACGCCGGCGAGCTTACTCACATCTGGCAGACTGAGAAAAATATTCTGGTGCTCGGTGGCCGCGCACAGATGGGAAACTTCGAGACGCGCGCGCGATTTGATGCACCGGCCGATCTCGCATTCTTCTTCAATGATCCCGCGGCGGATCAGTCATTCGATGTCGATTACCGCCGCTTCGCACTTTATGGCTACGAAACCTTTCGACCATTTCCCTCCCTCTCCGCGACCGTCGGATTCTCCTACGATGATTTAGTTTACCCGGCGAACTTTCGGAATCCTCCACTGCTCAATACCGACTCTTCAGCTACGCGTTGGTCGCCCAAACTCGGAGTGATCTGGAAGCCGTGGAGCGATGGTGTGCTGCGTGCCAGCTACACACGTTCGCTCGGTGGAATAAGTCTCGAGGATAGTGTTCGGCTGGAGCCCACGCTCGTCGGAGGATTCAATCAAGCCTTACGAACCCTCATTCCAGAATCTATCGCGGGAACCGTAGATGCCGCGCGCGACACCCGGACAAACTTTGGATTCGAACAGAAGTTCGGCTCCGGCACCTATCTCGCCGTAGAAGCGAGCGAGTTTTCTTCTGAACTCGAACGATCGGTCGGCCTCTTTGATGCCACGCTCGAAGATTCGATCTTTGGCCCAGTTATCGTTCCGCCGATCATCCCGAGCGCATCTACCCAGAAGCTGCGCTACACGGAAAAGAGTTTGCTCTTTACAGCTAACCAACTAGTCGGAGCAGGTTGGTCCCTCGGCGCCACTTACAGGATTAACGATGTTGCCTTAACGACGAGATTTCCGGACTTGGTGGAATCCGCCGCGCCAGCCAACCAGGCAGCCGTGCGCGCGGCAACTTCAAGAGCAAACACGGCGTTTTTCCAGGAGGCGCGGCTTTTCGCGCTCTACAATGATCCGAGCGGATTGTTTGCTCGCGCGGAGGCAATTTGGACGACACAGAATAACGAGGGTTACTCCGCCCATGACGCCGTCAACAATCAGGGCGTCACAATCGCTTCGCCGTCACACGGCGCAGATTTTTGGCAGCTGAATTTCTACGGCGGTTACCGTTTCCCGCGGAACCTCGGCGACGTCACCGTCGGCTTGTTAAATGTGACCGATCAGGATTACCGGCTCAACCCATTGAACGAGTACGCCGAGCTTCCGCGTAGCTTCACTGTCTCCGTGCAGGCGCGACTCAATTTCTGATCGACTAATTGTGAAACTCTTCCGCCGACCGCGGTGGCTGTTCAGCCCTTTGATCGGTGCGTTGATCGCGAGCGCAATGGGCTTCGTCCTCGCCCGCTCCGACTTGGGCGAGCCTTTGGAGCGCTTGAGTTACGACTTGCCTTTTTCGCTTCGGGGGACGGCCGCGACTGGAAAAGTGGCGATCGTTTATCTGGATGAAAACTCCGCACGCCTGCTCGATCAGCCGGTTGATCGTCCTTGGGACCGGCGAGTTTATGCGAAATTACTCGAGCGATTACGCCGCGATGGCGCGCCCCTGGTTTGTTTCGATCTCATCTTTTCGACGCCGAGTCCCGATCCCACAGCGGACGAAGAATTCGCGCGCGCGATGGCAGATCACGGCGGCGTCATCCTGGGAGGTAATTACGCGGAACGGGAACAGTTCGGCGTGCAAGTCGGAGCAATCGAAAAACCGACACCCGTTTTGCGAGCAGCACAGGCTGGCTGGGGACTGTTGATTTTCCGGCCCATCGATCCCGACAACGCGGTTCGACAGCTTTGCCTCGAATTCCAGGGAAGTCCTACCATGGCAGTCGCGGCCGCGTCCCGAATCAAGCCGCTGGTTGGCGAAGAAGGTTACGGAGACAGGCGCATCCGCTGGCTAAATTATTATGGTCCGGCAGGCCACGCCTTCGAAGGAGTTTCCATCGCCGATGCGCTTCGTGAAGACGGCGTGCCACCCGAATTTTTTCGAGGCCGGACTGTTTTTGTCGGCGGCCGCTACTCCGCTTCCACACTACGCAGCGCCAAAGATGAATTTGGAAATCCGTACTCGCGTTGGGGGCGGCGCTTCTCACCAGGGGTCGAGATTCATGCCACCAGCTTTCTTAATCTAGTGCAGCGCGAGTGGCTCCGACGATTTCCGAGTTCCTTCGAATTGGCAATTCTCATAGGTTTCGGATTGATTGCCGGCGGAGGCTTGTGCCTTCTCCGGCCACAGTGGGCACTGATCGCGACGGTGTGTTGCGCACTGCTTATCTTCGCCGGCTGCTGCATTCTTGCCTGGCGTCAATTGGTATGGTTTCCGTGGGCTATACCGGTAGCTGGGCAATTGCCGCTAGCTCTTGGTTGGTCGGTGGGAGCGCAATATTTTTACGAGCAACGGCGTCGCGCCGCGCTCCGTCGCGCTTTTTCCTATTATCTTTCGCCGGAAATGGCAGACCGGATCGCCGATTCCAACTTCGACCTCCGGCCTGGTGGTACCGCGGTTGAAGCTACCATTGTCTTTACCGACCTGGAAAACTTCACCGCGTTATCCGAGAGCTTGAATGTGGAAGACGTTTCAAAGGTCTTGATCGCCTATTTTACCGAGACCACGAGGCACATCCTGAATAACAAAGGGACAATAATTAAGTACCTTGGAGATGCGGTCCTGGCCACGTGGAACGCGCCACTGACCGATCCAGCTCACGCGCAACATGCCGTCACTGCGGCCTGGTCGTTGGCCGAAGCGTCGAAGCATCAGATTGGCGGTTACACACTCCGAACGCGCGTTGGCATTCATACGGGACAAGCGCTCGCGGGAAATCTCGGATCGCCTTTTCGCTTCGACTACACGGTCATTGGCGACGCGCCTAATCTCGCCTCTCGCATGCAAGAGATGAACAAACATCTTGGAACGCAGATTCTTCTTTCCGAAGCGACAGAGAGTCTTCTCGACGATGACTTCATTACCCGACCACTTGGTAAGTTCATTCTAAAGGGAAAGACCATCCCCGTTACGCTTTTCGAATTACTCGGACCCAGGACGCCCGGCTGGGAAGTTTCGCAAAGTTCCCGCGGATGGTTTTCCTGTTTCTGTAACGGGGTCAGCGCATTTGCATCAGGCGACTTTAAAAACGCGACGCTCCTGATGACTCAAACTATTCAGATGCGCGGCGGCAAGGACGGCCCAGCCGAATTTTATTTGCGGCAAATTGCCGCCCAGCCGGTCAGCGGTTTCAATGACGGCGTAATCCGGATGGAAGAAAAGTGAAACTCCGATCTGAGATCCGCCATTTCTGCTAAAGCTTGCATCGCAAAACGATGCTGCCGCATCCTCCGATGCCATGCGCTGCCGTTTGCGGCCGTCAAACAAGCGTCGTGGGCGTAGCGCCCGCGCTTTCGCGGCCCTCATCTTTTTTCCATTCTTGTCGATCCGCGCTGAGGATGTGCCCACCGCGAAGGTTGCGTGGATGACATCGGATCAGGATGTCGAACCGGTCGAGCCGCCGTTGCCGCCTAACGAGTTCAACCCCGATCCGGGTAGCGGAAAAGAAACGAACGAACCGGTTCCGCCACCGGATTTGTTTCCGCCGATTTTACCGCAGCCGCCCGAGTACGGCGAAGAAACTGTGCCGCGTTCGTTAGGCTTGCCGCGGCGCGGCGTGCGTGAAGTGGCGCCGCAGCGGCACAAACTTCAGTACGAAGGTTACGACGAATCGACCGTGGGCCGCGGAATTCCGCCGGGCGATCAACCGGTGCCTAACCGTTGGTTCATCGGCTTCGGACGCTGGATGCGTTACGCCGATCCGTCCGCGGAAACGCCGTATCAATCGGAAGGTTTGAAGCTGTGGCATCCGTATCTGCAGAGCGAATTGAAAGGGGACGCGCCGATCATTGGTCAGGATATTTTTCTCAATCTGACGCTGACGAATTTTTCGCAATTCGAGGCACGCCGTTTACCGACGCCGAGTGGTGTGAGCACGGCGCGGCCGGACAGTTCGGAATTTTTCGGACGCAGCGAACAAGTTTTTGCTTCGAATGATTTTCAGATCGGCATCGATTTGTTCAAAGGAGAGACCGCGTTTCAGCCGATCCAGTGGGCCGTTCGTTTGCTCGGTGTTTACAACGCCAACTACATCGCGGTGCAGGAAGCAAACGTGCTCGATCCCGATCCGCGCGGGCCGGACCGCAATCGGACTGTTCGGCAGAAAGATTTCTATTCGCTCCAGGAAGCGTTCGCGGAAATTCATTTGCGCGATCTTTCGAGTAATTACGATTTCATTTCCGCGCGCGTCGGCATTCAGCCGTTCGTGAGCGATTTTCGCGGCTTCATTTTCAACGATTCGAATCTCGGTCTCCGCATCTTCGGCAACTACGACAACAACCGCTGGCAATACAATCTCGCCGCTTTTTCCATGCGCGAGAAAGATACTTATTCCGATCTGAACGAATTTGATTCGCGCCAGCAGACAGTTTTAATCGCGAATGTTTATCGGCAGGATTTTTTCGCGAAGGGTTACACCGCGCAGCTCAGCTTCCACGGCCTCTTCGATGAAGCGAGCCGGCATTACGACAAGAATGGATTTCTCGTTAGGCCGGAACCGCTGGGCGATGTGCGAGACCATTATGTGCAGGCTTACTACCTCGGCTGGACGGGCGATGGTCACATTAGCTGGCTGAATATTTCGCATGCCTTCTACGAAGTCCTCGGAGAAGACAGCCATAACGGCGTCGCCGGTCAGCGCGTAACGATCAATGCGCAGATGGCCGCGCTAGAGTTGTCCGTCGATAAGAATTGGATGCGACACAAGCTCTCGGTCTTTTACGCGAGCGGCGACAGCAATCCGAAGAATGACGAAGCGACGGGCTTCGACACGATCCTTGATCGGCCATTTTTCATGGGCGGCCCGTTCAGTTTTTATGTGCACCAGGGTTTCAATCTCGCCGGCACACTGGTGAATTTTAAGCAACGCGACTCGTTAGTCCCGGATTTCCGCAGTAGTAAAACGGAAGGACAACCGAACTTCGTTAATCCCGGCGCGGCCGTTGTCGGCTACGGCGCCGACGCCGATATCACGCCTAAACTGAAAGCGTTCATCAACGTGAACTACATCTGGACCGCGACGACGGAAGTAACGAAGCAAGTCCTCTTCACCAATCACGCGAGTAATGACATCGGGCTCGACGCCAGCATTGGCTTGCAGTGGCGGCCGTTTTTGACCGACAACGTCATCATCAGCGCGGGCGTAGGATTTCTCGTGCCGGGCCAGGGCTACAAAGATATCTACCGGGCGAACACGCGACCCGTTCCCGGATTTCCGCAGGAAAATGTCGGGACGGTGGATGATTTTCTCTACAGCGGAATTGTAACTGTGACTCTTATATATTGATGCGCGCGGAATCAGAGTCTCGGGTAGGG
>JALZAX010000179.1 GCA_030948055.1 Verrucomicrobiota bacterium
TCAGATGTCGATGTCACTTAAGTTGCCTTCCGCTTTCTGATTGGCGCGGACGATACAATTCCGCAAGTGACTTCGCGAAGCGATTTGTGCGCCGGGCCAGACAATCGTGTTTTCCAAAGTCACTTCCGCGCCGACGCGACAGCCCGCGCCCAACGAATTGAAACCGCACAGTTGCGCGCTCGGATCGACGATTGCATTGGACGCGACCTGTTGCGGCCACTCGTTAGGCCAGACGTTGTGCGGACGCCAGCCATCTTGCGCAATCGTGCGGTGAACCTCCAAATAACCGTCGCGCGAACCGATGTTGAACCATTTTCGTTCGTCAAGAATCACGCCGCCGATTCGGCCACCATGTGCGATCCACTCGTTCAAAATCGGAATGAAGGAAATCTTTTCGTTAGGCGGAATGCGCGAAAATATTTCGGGGTTCCAAATCGATATGTTGGCAAAATCGCGCGTCCCGGCGTGGCCGAATTTCGCGCCGATATCGATGACGGCGCCCTCGCGAAACGCCACGCCGCGCGCCAGGCCGGTTTCGCGCAAGGCCAGCGTCACATCATTTTTCCGAGCGAAATGCTCATCGATCAGCGGCGCAAGATCGATGTCGGTCAGGATGTCGCCGCTATAAACAATAAACGGCTCCCGCCGCAACGATTGTTCTGCGTTCTTTATTCCGCCGCCCGTTTCGAGAAGCACCGGCTCGTGCAACAACGTTACCGGCAAGCCGCGGTAATTTCCTTCGGCGAAAGTTTTCTCGAAATGCTCCGCGATGCGATGGGTATTGATCGCGAAGGATTCGATGCCGCTGCCTAACAAGTGGTCGAGCGCGAAAGTAATCAGCGGCTTTTGAAAAATCGGCACAAGCGGTTTCGGCAAGTCCGTCGTCAACGGGCGTAAACGCAAACCAAGTCCCGCGCCGAGGACGAACGCTTGCGTGATTAGCGGCATCGCAAGATTGTTGGCAGCATCATGCCCGAAGAAAACATTTGGCGCGGCCCGTCGTCACAGAAGAAAAACCTCGGCCTCTTTATTCTTTGCGGTCTCTTTTGCTGGCTCATCGTACCGATCTTCATCGCGCTTGCCCGTTATCTCCAGACGAAAAACAAAATCTACGAACTGACGAGCGAACGTCTCAAAACGAGCGAAGGCGTTTTCACCAAGACGACCGAGTCGTTGGAGTTGTATCGCGTGAAGGACATCGAAGTCGTGCAGCCATTTTGGTATCGCACGCTCGGGCTGGAGAACATTCACGTCACCACTTCGGATGTTTCTTCGCCACTTATCGTGATCGATGCGATCCCGGTCGAAATTCAATTGGCGGATAAATTGCGCAATCAGGTCGAAATTATCCGCACGCAAAAAGGCGTGCGCGAAATCGACATGGAATGAAACTCTACTTTCTTCGGCACGGAAAAGCCGATTGGCCGAACTGGGAAAAGCCGGACGCCGAACGGCCGCTGACCAAGAAGGGCAAAAAGGAATCGCGGGCGGTCGCTAAGTTTCTGCGCAAATCCGAGGTCGCGCCGAAACTCATTTTGTCGAGCCCGCTGCCACGCGCGTGGGAAACAGCGGAGATCACCGCCAAGGTTCTCGGCGTAAAGTTGAAAGAAGAAGCCGCGCTTAAACCTGGTTTCGGCATTCGCGAAGTCACAAGCATTTTGCAGCGCGCGAAAAATGCCGACCTCATGATCGTCGGCCACGAACCTGATTTCAGCGCCGTCATTGCCGCGCTCACCGGCGCGTCGCTCGATTTGGTCAAAGGCGGTGTCGCATGCGTGGAAATGGAAGGTTCGGGGAAAGGAACATTGCATTGGTTAGTCTCGCCGAAGCTGATCATTCGTTAGCCACGAGTGAATAATCCTGGCGATCGTCTCGCGCGGGCCGCGCTCGCGCTCTTTGCCGTTTTCCTCGTCGCACTCAAAGTCTGGTGCATTCTGCGTTACCGCTTCGATAGCGATGAGCCGCAGCATTTGCATGTCGTCTGGGCCTGGACGCGCGGCCTCGTGCAGTACCGCGATGTTTTCGACAATCACATGCCGCTTTTCCAAATGCTCTGCGCGCCGCTCCTCGGCGTCATGGGCGAACACGCGCAGGATCTTTTTTGGATGCGCGGCCTCATGCTGCCGCTCTACTTCGTTAGTCTTTGGACGACGTATCGCATCGGAGAGAAAGTCTTCTCGCGCCGCGTCGGCATCTGGTCGGCGGTTCTTCTCGCGTGTTACAGCAATTACCACCTCTGCTCCACGGAATTTCGCACCGATAATTTGTGGGCGCCGCTCTGGTTGCTCAGCCTTCTCGTATTAATCAGCGGGACATTTTCGGTCCGCCGCGCACTGGTTAGCGGATTGCTGCTCGGGCTCTGCTTTGGCGTTTCGATGAAGACGACTTTGATGTTGTTAACCATCGTGACCGCCGCGGTGATGGCGGCTTCGCTGATTGGTTGGTCGAAGCTGGATCTTAACTGGAGCGAAGTCGCAAAAAGCAGCGCCGCATTTCTCGGCGCGACTGCGACGGTGCCCGTGAGCATCTTCGTGTTCTTCGCCGCGAACGGCATCTGGTCGCAGATGCACTATTGCGTTTTTGAGCACAACCTCATCCACCACACGGCGTCGACGCGCAGCTATTTGCACCTGCTCATTTTGCCGGTGGCGTTGCCGTTGTTGATCTACGGTTTGCGCAAGGTTTTCTGGAACCAACTGCGTTCGCCCAAGGCATTTTGCGCGCTCTTTCTCTGCTTCGTCGGTTGCGCTTATTTTCTCATCCTCGAGAGTCTTTGGGGCCACATCACACGGCAGGATTTCCTGCCGTTTTATCCGGTAGCCGCGCTGGTCGCGGTGGCGGGTCTTTGCGCCGTTCCATCGTTTCGTGTACCTCTCCCGGCATTCGCCGCCGTCCTCATGGTGACCTGCAGTTTGTTGCAGCACCTCCCGCGAACCAACGCTGCTGCGCACGAAGTGGATCTGGTGCGCGAAGTTCTCCAGATCACCCGGCCGGACGATTACGTTTTCGACCGCAAAGGCGAGACGGTTTTCCGCCGCCGCGCATTTTATTATGTGCTGGAAGGATTGACCCGCGAACGACTCCGCCGGCATCTCATCACCGACGACATCGAGCAGCGCTGCATCGAAACACACACCTGCGTGGCCGTCACCGGCGCGCACATCCCAGCGCGCGCCCAGCATTTCATTGAGGCAAATTATTTGCGCGGCCCCGGGCGAGTGCGAGTCGCCGGTTACTTTTTGCATCCGTCGCCCGGTGATAAAGAAATGGAATTTACCGTCGCGATTCCCGCCGACTACGTACTGATCGCGCCCGAGGGAGATGTGAGCGGTCTGCTTGATGGCGCGCCCTACGAGCACGCGCGTTTTCTCGAGGCGGGCAAACATCATTTCCGCCTAACGAGTCCTGCGCAACGCCTCGCCCTCGTGTGGGCGCCGGCGGTGGAACAAAATTTTTCACCTTTCGCCCGGCATCACGGGCTGCCGAAAACGCGCACCTAACGACTGCTTGTTCGCCGATAAAGCGCGAACGTGTCGTACTCGTGCACGAGAGTGAAGTTGCGCGCGAGCACTCGCATCGGCGCATCCGGTCCGTTTACGCGCGAAGCATTTTCTTCCTTAAAATAATCGTCCCATGCGCTGTTAAGCACGAGCCAGTCGGCATGTTCGAGATCACTCGTTAGGCGTGAACCAACCGCGTTCATGGAAAAGTGATTCATCTCCAGAAAGTAGCTCGCGTGATGGAGTTTCGGCATGAGGTGATAAATGAAAGTGTCAGCGTAGGGAGCGCGGCGCAGATCAGCCGGGCCCACAAAGAGAGTTTCGCCGGGCTTGGAAATTTCATCCAGTTCCCGCAGCAGCTCGCGCACGGCCACCGTCGCCGCCGGAGGTTGGAGAAGAAAGGCGCGACCATTTTTTTCGACCAGCAACGAACTGCGCGCACTTTGGAACGGTCCGCGCAATGCGAACAGAGTCTCGACCCGAACTCGATACATGCAGACAAACAGAAAAACCGCGCAGGCTGCGGCTAGCCCAGCTGCAACAGACCGCGACAGCGGACGAATCGTTTGTGCGAGAAGAATGCCCGACAACGGCAGGAATGGAATCGTGACGAAGAGTGCGAAGAGTAGATGAACGAAATCGAGGCGGTGATAAGGCTGATGCGTAATGCCTGCGGCGAACAACGCTGCCGCGAGGAAGGCGAGCGCCGCAGTTTTGTTTTGCTCTCGCCGCACCGCCACGACCGCGGCCGCGATGTTCACCATCGCTGCCAAGAGATGAACGACAAAGAACTGCGCGAGGCGAGGTTCGACGGTGGAGAAGGGAATCTTGTGCGCGGGGCTGGAATAGATCACCGGAACAAAGAAGATGTTGTGCAAGACCGTACCGAGCCCGGCAAAACAGGCGATGGCGAGCAGCGGCAAGAGAGCAGTTACTCCTGCAACGCCGGAAAGCAGTGCGCGCCTTCTCCAGTCGAGATTCCACAGAATCGGTAGTGCCGCCAGCATCAGCGCGGGTGCAATATCGATGCGGAAAAGGATCGCGATGCCGGCGAGAAAACCGGCCGCGACGCATCGCGAAACTGAATTACCTCCTACAAGGAGGGCGATCGCGCTCAGCGCGAACGCCATGGCGCCGTACCAACTTAGCGCTTCGATCCCGCTGCTGATCAGGATTGCACCCGCCAGCAACATGCAGCACGTCGCGACGGTCAGACCCCAGTGGCGAGTCAGAACGAAAATCGCCAGGATGCAGGCCAGACGATAGGCCAGGCCGACGGTCCGTTCGACATTGATGTGCGTGCCGAACAGGCCATAAACGCCGGCTAGAAAATACCAGTTACCCGGACCATAGACTGATTCGAAATCACGATACGGAAGTTCGCCATGCTGAATCAACTCCGGGTAAACCAACAGCATTCCCTCATCCATCGGATCGCCGGCTCGGTGGTATGCGGACGCGAATGCGAAAATCAGGATGGCGAGGCAGACGAATCGGGACGAGAAGCGCAGGAGAAAACCGCCAGGCGCGACTCGTGTGCGGAAATTGGTCATCTGGATCCTGGATAAATGCGATAGAATCATTTGTTTTCGCCGACGCAACTCTGAAGCGTGATGCGGGGTTGAATCGACATGCTGACGCCGCTGCCGAGCGCGAAGTGGGATCGCGAAAAAGCCGCGCATCTTTTAAACCGCGCCGCTTTCGGCGGGACGCCGGAAGAGATTGAAGCGACTCGGGCAAAGGGGATGTCGGGGGCCGTAGAAGCACTCGTTAGTCCACCTAACGAGTCTTTCGAAGCGCAGCCACCTGCTTGGGCGCATCCGCAAAACATTCGCGAAATTCGAATGGGAATTCGCCAGGCCAAAGCCGAGCCGATGCAGCGGCGCGAGAAGCGCCAGGAGTTTCGCATGATGGAAGGCCGCAACATTCTCGATCTGCGCGGCTGGTGGTTGCAACGCATGGCCACCACACCCGCGCCATTGCTGGAAAAGATGACGCTTTTCTGGCACGGCCACTTCGCCACCAGCGCGGAGAAAGTGAAAGACGGCTATTTTCTCTGGAAGCAAAACGACACGCTGCGTCGCGGCGCGCTCGGCAATTTCGTTAGCCTAACGAAAGCAATCTCGCGCGATCCGGCGATGATGATTTATCTCGATTTGCGGCAAAGTCGCAAAGAGAAGCCGAACGAGAACTGGGCGCGCGAACTGATGGAATTGTTCACGCTCGGAATCGGCAATTACAGCGAGC
>JALZAX010000180.1 GCA_030948055.1 Verrucomicrobiota bacterium
GGATATTGCACAGTCGTCAGGCGCTCCTTGTCGAAATAGCTGCCGACGAAATTTTTCGCCGTCACCGCCATGCCTTTGAGAATCCCGGTCCCTATCATCGATGTGAATGAAGCGTTATATTGCTAAAGGGAAAGCGGCCCGCGCCACAAGCCTCGGTTTCGCGAAATGCCCACGCGCTCGAATTCGGTCGCGCGATTCTTTACAAGACGCACATGGCTGAAAGTTCAAAGAAATTGGATAAGCCGGAGCCGCGCTGGCAGGTCCTGCTGGCGCTCGCCGTGGTCGGTGGAATTTCCGCCGCGCTGCCGCGGACGCTTGTCATCGGGCCGACCTGGCTTTTGCCGGCGTCGATCGCCGTGCTGTTGGTGCCCACAATTTTTGCGCATCACACTGGACGCAACACGCTCAATCATTGGCTCGGCATTCTCATCGGCGCTCTCATCACCCTGGCGCTCATTGTCTCGGTCGCGCTTTTGGTGGTGACGTTGCCGAACAAAGCTGAATCAGCCGAAGCGCTCCTTCGCTCCGCCGCGCTTCTCTGGCTGAGCAACGTGCTTACCTTCGCGCTCTGGTACTGGCGACTCGACGGCGGCGGCCCCACCGAACGGATCGAAAAGAAAGAAATCGGCAGCCGCAGTTTTCTCTTTCCGCAGATGCAGGTGGAAAAAGCTCAGCAGGCCCATTTCGCTTGTGCCAATTGGCGGCCGGAATTCGTCGACTATCTCTTCATCGCTTTCACTACCAGCTCGACTTTCGGTCCGACCGATGCCCCGATCCTGGCGCGATGGGCGAAGGTATTCGTCATGGTGCAAATCACCATCTCACTCGCGATCGTCGTGCTCCTCATCTCTCGCGCGGTCGGCGTGCTTTGATCGCAATCAGCGATCCACCTCGCCCATGACGATGTCAATGCTGCCGAGAATAACCATCACATCCGCGACGGTGTGGCCGAGGCAGAGGTCTTCTAATATAGTGAGGTTGATGAAACTCGGCGGCCGGACTCGATAGCGATACGGGCTCGCGCCACCATCGCTAATTAAATAGAAACCGAGTTCGCCCTTCGGTCCTTCGATGCGGCCGTAGGCTTCACCGATCGGCGGTTTGAAGGCGCGGATTTTGACCTTGGGATTTTGAATTGGGCCGGCCGGAATTTGTTCGAAGGCTTGTTTCAAAATCGCGAGCGTCTCGCGCATTTCGAGCGAGCGCATCATTAGCCGATCGTAGCAATCGCCGTGATCGCCCAGCGGGACGCGGAACTTGAACCGCGGATAAATTCCGTAGCCGTCCACTTTGCGGATGTCGTAATCCACGCCGCTGGCGCGCAACATCGGGCCAGTGATGCCGGCGTTAATCGCGAGTTCGGCGGATAATTTGCCGACATGCTGCGTGCGCATGATGACGATCTCGTTCGAGAGGATGAGCTTTTCGAACTCGTCGAGGAATTTCGGGAAGGCTTCGGTGATTTTGCGCGCGCGACCTAACCAATCGTCGCTCGCATCGACGCGACAACCGCCGAAGCGCATGAAATCGCACATCATGCGCGAGCCGGAGAGCGACTCGAAAAGATCGAGAATTTTTTCGCGTTCGCGAAAGGCATACATCAGCGGCGTGCCCCATGCGCCCATGTCGCTGAGGAGAAAGCCGAGGAGCGAGGCGTGATTTTGCAGGCGCGTTAGTTCGGCGAGGATGACGCGCAAATATTCCGCGCGTTCCGGCACTTCGATGCCGGCGAGCTTTTCCACACTGAGCGCGTAGGCCCAGTTGTTGGTCATCGAGCAAAAATAATCGAGCCGATCGGTGTAGGGCATCGAGCCGAGATAGCTGGTGTTCTCGCCGATCTTTTCGTGATTGCGATGCAGATAGCCGAAGACCGGTTTCAGTTTGCGCACGATCTCGCCTTCCAGCGCGACGTTCATACGAAACACGCCGTGCGTGGACGGATGCTGCGGACCCATGGAAATTTCCATCAGCTCGCCTTCGAGCCGCGAAGTCATCCCTCGCGGCGAGGGCGCTTCGGCGAGTTCGTGAAAACCGACGCTCATTGAAGCGGAATTTTGAGCCACGGATTAACACGGATTAAACACGGATTAAAGAGAGCCGGGCTCATGTCTTTTCTGAATCCGTGTTTCATCCGTGTTAATCCGTGGCCAATTTCTCTGCGCCGTCGAGCTGCGGCCGCGCGGGATAATGTTCTTTCGCGCGCGCGAGCACGTCATCGTGCGGCGTCGGTTCGTATTCGTAATCGTCCGGCTCGACGTAATCCTTGCGCATCGGATGATCGGTGAATTCGTCCCACATCAATATGCGGCGCAGATCAGGATGGCCGTCGAAATGAATCCCGTAGAGATCGAAAATCTCGCGCTCCTGCATTTCCGCGCTCCGCCAGACGGGCGTGAGTGACGGCAAATGCACTTCGTCGCGATTCGCCGTACGCATTCGCACGATGACGGGACCGTGCTTTAACGACATTGAGTAGAGGTGATAGACCGCTTCGAGATAACCGGCGATTTTTTCCTCCGTGGTCTCGTCGACTTCCTTCTCTTCGCCTTCGACGAGCTTCTTCACCTTCACCGTTTTCTTCACAGTACGGTCTAACCAATCGACGCCGGTCGCGTTCGAACAAAAATCCAAATGCAGCGATGGATCATCGTGCAGGAAACGAGCAACCCGCAGTGCGTATTCACTATCTAATAGAAGCGATGGCTGATTGGCCGGGCCGGGATTCGGAATGATCTCGATTTTTGCGCCCGGCACCGCCGCTTCCGCGCGCGCTTTGATTTCTTCGAGCGGCTCCATTCGTTAGGCGCGCTCGACCAACGGCGGGCGGAAAACATCCGGATTGAGCGGCGGCTGCAAATCGTGTTCGCCGAAAGCCGGCACCGGAAATTCGCTCGGCTGCGCGCGATCGAGATGGTCGGCCTTGTTCACGCCGGTTAATTTTTGCTCATCGATTTTGCGCTGCAATTCCATGAAAGCATGGAGCAGCGCTTCCGGCCGCGGCGGACAACCGGGAATGTAAACATCGACCGGAATGTAACGGTCGATGCCTTTGAGCACGTTGTAGCCTTGCTTGAACGGCCCACCGGAAATCGCGCACGCGCCCATCGCGATTACATATTTGGGATCGGGCATCTGATTATAGAGGCGCACAATTTGCGGCGCCATTTTCTTGGTCACCGTGCCGGCCACAATCATGAGATCGGCCTGGCGCGGCGATGGTCGAAAGACTTCGCCGCCGAATCGCGCCAGATCATAACGCGACGCCGCGGTCGCGATCATCTCGATCGCACAACAGGCCAGACCGAATTGCAGCGGCCAGATCGAATTTTTGCGGCCCCAATTATAGAGGTCCTGCATCGACGTCACCCAGACGCCCTGCTTTTGCAGTTCGCTGCGAAGTCCTTCGTCGATGTGTTCGCTCATGCCGATTTCGCAAGAGGATGAATTTGAAAACCAGAAATCCAGAAACAAGACAAACGCTCCTTTTCTGGTTTTCTGGTTTTCAAATTCACCTCCCCTCTTACTTCGCCCAATTTAAACACCCTTTGCCCCAAGCCCAAACGAGGCCTTCGATCAACAGGAGCAGAAAGACGAGAATGGAAATGAACGCGCCAACCGGCAGCCCGGTGAACGCGACCGCGAAAGGCACCAGAAAAATCGCTTCGACATCGAAGATCAAAAAAATGATCGCATACATATAGTACTGCGATCGAAATTGAATCTGCGCGTCGCCGATCGATTCGATGCCGCATTCGTAGGTCGCATTTTTCTGCACGCCCGGCTTCGGCGGTTGAAAAAAACGCCGCCACATCCAGGCGAGCGCGAGCGGCAGCAACGGAAACGTCACCGCCACGCCGGCGAAAATGATGATGAAGAAGTAGGGATCAGGAGCCACGGATGAACACGGATTTACACGGATTCGGAGAAAGACATCTACAAGAATCTGATCCGTGTTTCATCCGTGTCCATCCGTGGCCAATCTTTGCCTTGATTAACAGAGAGTGGCTCGCTTTCCTTCAACGCGAATGCGCGGCGAATTTCTCGATCAAATTTTCGTCACGCTCAAGAGCTGGCTGCTGCACTTTCTCGCGAACGCGCCGGCGTGGCTCCAGCAAATCGCGTCGAGTCTGCTTAACGTTACTTTGCTGCTGATAGTTTTCGCGTCGCTCTTCGCGCTCATCTCCGTGCTCGAGCGCAAAATTCTTGGGCGAATTCAAAATCGCTACGGACCGAACCGCGTCGGGCCCTACGGTCTGCTGCAGCCCGCAGCGGATGGAATCAAGATGTTGATCAAGGAAGACATCGTGCCGTTTCGTGCGGACAAGATTGTGCATTTCATCGCGCCGATTGCCACGGTAGTGCCGGCGATTCTGGCGCTCGGCGTCATTCCGTACGGACGAAACATGACGCCGTTCTCGATCGATGGCGGGATTCTGTTTTTCTTCGCGGTCGGATCGACGACTGAGCTGGCGGTTTTCATGGCTGGCTGGGGTAGTAACAATAAATTTTCAATGCTCGGCGCGATGCGTGCCATCGCGCAGATGGTCAGCTACGAGTTGCCGCTCATCATTACGGTGCTGCCAGTGGTCATGATCGTCGGCTCGCTCTCGCCGGACGCGATCGTCGCGGCGCAAAGTAACTACTCGTTAGGCATTTTGCCGCACTGGTTCGTCTTCACCCCATGGGGCGCCGCGGGATTCATTTTGTTTTTCGTTTCGGCGCTGGTTGAATCAAACCGCACCCCCTTCGACGTGCCCGAAGGCGAATCGGAAATCGTCGCCGGTCACATGACGGAATATTCCGGTTTCAAATACGCCACATTTTTTCTCGCGGAATACTTCGGCATGTTCGCGGTCAGCGGTTTGGCGGTGACTCTGTTTCTCGGCGGCTGGCACGCGCCATTTTCGTTTCTGGAAATCGTTCCGTCCTACGTCTGGTTCTTTTTCAAGCTCGGCGCACTCATTTTCACCTTCATTTGGATTCGCGGCACGCTCCCGCGCACGCGCGTCGATCAAGTGATGAACTTCGCCTGGAAATTCATGCTCCCGATGGCGTTCACTTGCGTCATTGCCGCCGCGGTCTGGCATTATAGCGCGCCCGTCTCGCGCTGGTTTTGGTCGCTCGGCGTGATTCTCGTGATGTATTTCGCACTCTCGAAATTGCTCGATGCGGGAAAGAAGTTCGCGCCTCGGACTTATCGCTTCGCCGAATGAACAACACCGCTTTCATTGTTGTTTCCATTGTCACGCTCGCCGGCGCGCTCGCCGCGGCGTGTCTACGGAAATTGATTCACGCTGCGCTTTGCCTGGTCATTGCGTTCGTCGGCATCGCCGCATTCTACTTCTTGTTAGGCGCGGAATTTGTCGGGCTCGTGCAGGTCTTTGTTTACGTCGGAGCGGTCGCAATTCTCATCGTCTTCACCATCCTGCTCACGCGTCGCGATGCCGACAAAAGTCACGGCTTCCATTGGGCCGGTGCATTCGTCGCCCTCGTCGTTTTCGGCGGTTTGCTCTGGGCCGTTCTACACACTTCCAACCTCTCGTTAGGCGCAACCGCAATCGAGCCCCTGACCGTGAAACGCATCGGCGAAGTTTTGATGACCGATTACATCTGGCCTTTACAATGCGTCGGGCTCGTCCTGACTGCCGCGCTCATCGGCGCGCTCGTTCTCGTGATGGAGGACAAACAGTGAGGCTTGCGAACGCGACTCTTCGTCTGGGGAGCGC
>JALZAX010000181.1 GCA_030948055.1 Verrucomicrobiota bacterium
TGGCCATAGCTCAATGGTAGAGCTCCAGATTGTGATTCTGGCTGTTGCGGGTTCGAGTCCCGTTGGCCACCCGCCGCCTGCGGCGGAAGCTCCAAATCCCAAGCTCCAAATTCAACCGCGCGCGGCGTGAACTACGCTGCAGTTTCCGAAGGAACGCGTTCGGGATTGCGAGAATTTCGCGAAGGCAAATCGGGATCGAGAAAACCAAGCACGTGTGGCGGCTTGATCACGCGCACACCGGCCGCGCGCTGTTGATCGACGATCTGATCGCGAAAAGCCTGCATGCGTGTCCAATGCACTTTCGGCCGGAAATGATGCTCAGCGTGGTAACCGTTATAAAACCAGATCCAATTGTAGAGCTTATCGTAACTGCTCACGCCCCAGGCGATCGGTTCGTCGGGGTTTCCGCCGTAGTGGCGATAGTAGCCGTTCAAATAAGAAAGGCTGTGACCGAAGTACCAAAAGAAGAGAAGAAAACAGATGTAGTGCCAGTTCAGAATTCCGAGGGTTATGAACGTGCCGAAGAAAAAGACGAGCTCGGTGATACCCCAAAAAGCTTCTCGCCAGTTCTTGCGTTTCAGCTCCAGGAAAACGGTCTTGGGATCCTCGCGAAAGAAACTGAGGAAAGCGTACTTAAATGGGTGCTCGGCCTCACCATCATGACCGTGTTTGTAAATGGAAAGCCAATCGATCGTCTCGCCTTCGTCATCCGGCCGGTCAGAATTACCTTTGTGATGCTGCATGTGAACACATTCATAAAAGACCTGACTAAAGCCGACGGTGACCGATTCGAGTACGCTGAAGAGACGATTGAGCAGCGACGAACGAAAATAAGGATTATGAATGAAGTTGTGCGAGATGCCGTTGATGTTCCACGAGATGCTAATCGCGTAGACGAAACCGAGGAGGAGCATGATCCAAAACGGCGTGCGCGGAAACAGGAAGAACATCCCGAAGAAATAGGCGCAGTGCAGAAGCGCAGCGCCGACTGGGATTACATCCCAGCGGGTGTAGGCAAAAACTTTGGAATTGGTTTTCAGTCGCTCAGTCGCGACATCGTTTGAATTCACACGCCATCTTTACTCCATCTCGCCAAAATTTTCCACTCGTGAGAGATTCAGTTTTTCCAGTGCCTGTAGCTCAACCGGATAGAGCTTCTGACTTCGGATCAGAAGGTTGGGGGTTCGAATCCCTCCAGGCACGGAATTTTTGGTGCCCGTTATGAATGCGCCGCGACGTCCCCTCATTGTCCTGCTCGGGATGATGACTCGAATGCCGGTCGGCGGCGTCGTTTGGCAAACGATCCATTATATTGTCGGGCTGCAGCGCTTGGGATTCGAAGTTGTCTACATCGAGGATCACGGCGCGTATCCGGCGATGTTCACGAGCAAGGATGATCCCGATGGCGGCGAAAAAGCAGCCGAATTTATCGCGCGCACTTTGCAGGAGTTCGATCTGGGCCTGCGATGGTCGTATCACGCCTGGCATGTGGAACATCGCTATTATGGGCTGGAAAAAACACAGGTTATCCGCGCCTTTCAAAGTGCCGACGCGATCCTCAACCTGCATGGCGGAACGTTACCGCGCACCGAACATCGTTCGTGCGGAGCGCTAATTTATGTCGAGACGGATCCCGTCGCGCCCGAAGTGGAGTTGCACAACAATCTCGAGGCGACGCAACAATTTCTAGACGCACACACCGCCTACTTCACGTTCGGGGAAAATCTTGGAGCACGGGATTGTAAAGTTCCCGTGCCTCCGGCCCGTTACAATTTTTTGCCGACGAGACAGCCGGTCGTTTTAGATTTTTGGAGGAACACTGAACCACGGGGCGGCGAAACTTTTACTACCATCGCCAACTGGCGCCAGCCGCACCGGCAAATGACGCTCAACGGGGATGTTTATCACTGGAGCAAACATCACGAATTCTTGAAATTTCTCGATTTGCCGCGGCGGAGGACGCAGCAGTTCGAGCTCGCGCTTAGCAGCTACGAGCCGTCTGATTTTGAAATGTTAAAGGCGGAAGGATGGCTGGTGCGCGATGCGTTGGAATTTTCCACGGACCCGCAAGCCTATCGGCAGTATCTCCTGCAATCGCGCGGAGAATGGACGGTGGCGAAGGACCAGAACGTCAGACTACGCAGCGGTTGGTTTAGTGATCGGGCTGCAACTTATTTGGCGGCTGGTCGACCAGTCGTGACTCAAGACACTGGCTTCGCGAATAGACTTCCGACGGGCAGTGGACTTTTCGCGTTCGCCGACATGAACGAAATCTTGTGGGCTATCGATCAGATTAACGCTGATTACGAAAGGCAATGTCGCAGCGCAGCGGAAATTGCGCGCGATTATTTCGACGCGGAAATTGTCCTGGCGAAGCTGCTCGCGGAAGCCGGTGTTTCATTGCCTAAAACGAAAACGGGCTCGGCAATTCATGCGTGAAAGCATTGATGAACGACGCGTCATCGTAAACGCGGATGATTTCGGATTAACCGATGGAATCAACCGCGGGATTCTCGAAGCGCACCAGACTGGGATCGTAACCAGCTCGAGCTTGATGGTTCGTTATCCGGCCGCACGGCAAGCTGCAGAGCTCGCCCAGACTAATCCAAAACTTAGCGTCGGCTTGCATTTCGATATAGCAGAATGGCGTTTTCGAGACGGAAGTTGGGAAGTTTTCTATGAAGTCGTGGACGCCAAAAACGCCGCAGCAGTGGAGGTCGAGTTGCAACGACAGCTAGCTCTCTTTCAACATCTCCTGGGTCGCGCGCCCACTCACCTCGATTCGCATCAACACCTTCACAAGTCAGAACCGGCCCGCGAAATTCTACTGCAAGCGAGCGAAAAGCTGCGAGTGCCGCTGCGGGCCTGCCATTCGCTAGTCCGACACCGCGGCGATTTTTATGGCCAGACCGCGGAAGGCTTGCCCTTCCCCGGCGGTATTTCGACGGCGCGATTATCCGAAATTATACGAAGCGTGGAATCGGGTTGGACGGAGATCGGATGTCATCCGGGCTATACGAACGGATTGGATTCCGTTTACCTAATCGAACGCGAGATCGAGCTTCGCGTTTTGTGCAGCGCCGAAATTTGGCGCGTGCTGGAGGAGAAAAAGATCGAGTTACTGTCGTTCCGCGACTTCGCCCAAAGGCGTTCACGCGCCTCCAGTTCTCAGGCTGGAGACGCGTAACGCTCAGAGTTAGGTTACGTTGCGCCGAATGCGCGAGCCGCGGGCGTATCCACCTTTGGCGTCTTTACTTGGCTTCAGGTCTTTCATTTTAACCTGCGTCTTCTTCGCGCTCTTTGAGCTTTTCTTTTGTGTTGGCATTTTCGTTGGGTTGGTTTGCTAAACCCGCGTTAGGGATCGAACCGGGGCGCGGGTTTTAGCATTGGTGGTCAGTTCGCGCCAGTCGAGCCGTCAGCAGCACGAACATCTTGGCTCTTAAGGTCCGCCATGCGGCTGTCTGCACTCGCGCTATCGGCGCTAACGCGCGCGCCGCCCTTGGCGTCTTTTTTCGGGCTCAGATCTTGGATTTTTACGCCCGGTTTCTTTTCGTTACCTTCATTACCTTCTTTGTTTTGTGACATGACTAGTTATTTCCTTTACTTGGGTTGTTTGTTTCGGTGTCGGAGGATCCGAAATAGAATTTATTACCACCACGCACGTTCTGCTTTGGAATTAGATCGTCCAGGCGGATCAATTTTTCTTTCTTACCTCCAGGCTTTTGATTTTTGTTATCTCCAGCTTGCGCACCTTTATTTTGTTTTGATGCACTCACCTTACCGCTCCTATTATCATCCTTCGTGCCAGTGTTGAGAAATGCGCGTCACCGGCAAAAATCCACTCGTTAGGCCGCGTCCAATCTGCCTCTCAATCAAGACTTTGCGCGCCTGAAAAAATTTGGAGGGTAAACCCGACGCCACCTTTTGATTCGACACCGAGTGGATCAATTCGAGTCATGCTCTGGATTCGAAATCGAGCCATTGGCCTCGGGATGAGACACATTTTGCAAATAACGAGCGAGGGTCGAACGCGAAATGCCCAGAAGCTTCGCCGTCAGGCGCTGATTGCGATTGGCGCGAGCAAAAACAAACTGCACATGACGCGTCAACGCAGAAGACAGCGACAAATCCTGCCCGTTTGCGTCGCTCGCTGCGTCTGGAGTTTTCGTTTCGGCAGCACGGCTGGGCGATTCCGGGAGATCGGCGGAGAAGATTACGTTCTCTGGCAGAATTACTCCGCCTTCACAAAAGAGCGTCATGGTATGCACGGTGTGACTCAGTTCACGAAGGTTTCCGCGCCAGTCGTGCGCGAGTAATCGCGCCATTGCTTCTGGGTGAATGGCCCTGATTTTTTTTCCTTCACGCACCGCGGAGGCCTTTAGTTCCGTGGCGATCAAGGCAGGCAATTCTTCCAACCGCTCACGCAACGGCGGAATCAAAAGAGTCACGCCATTAAGTCGATGAAAAAGATCCTCCCGAAATTTTCCGTCGGCCACGCGTTGACGCAGCGAGCAATTGGCCGCGCAAATAATTCGCACATCGCAGCGCAACATTCGTTCGGAACCAAGTCGTTCGAATTCGCCGTACTCCAGCGCGCGCAAAATTTTCACCTGTGCCAGCGCGCTCATCTCGGAAATTTCGTCAAGAAAAAGCGTGCCGGTGTGCGCTAGCTCGAATTTTCCTTTCACGGCCTGCTGCGCGCCGGTGAATGCGCCCCGCTCATGACCGAACAACTGACTTTCCAGCAAAGTGTCGCTCATCGCCGACGCGTTGAAGGAAACGAAGGGCCGTCCTGCACGCAGAGATGAATTATGAATCGCGTGCGCGAGCAACGTCTTGCCGGTGCCGGTTTCGCCGAGGAGCACCACCGGCACGTCGGATTTGGATGCGACCGCGGCGAGTTGCAAACAACGCGCCATAGCGTCGGTGGTTGTGGTCAGGTCTTCGAGCTTCAAACCCGAAAGCGGCGCTTGCATTCGTTAGGCAGCTGTTAGTCGCGCGTATTCTCGCGCAATTGTCGGATGGGCTCGAAGGCGTATTCGATCATGGTGCGACTACCCACTACGATGCGTGCCTCGCCGCGCATACCGACGCGCAGAGCGAGCGGCTTTGCACGTTTGGCAGTCGCCTCTTCATCTATAGAGGCGAGGGCGACGAAACGCGGCCCTTCCGGCGCGGCCACAACCGAGGGACTGATCCAATCCAGACGTGCATTGACTACGCCATAACGTTGATAGGGATAAGCAGCGAAAAAAAACCGCACGCGCTGGCCGATGGCAAGCTTGGGGAGACCGGCTTCGTTCAGCAGCAAACGCGCGCGCGGTTTGGAATTGAGCCGCGCCAGTTGCCCAAGTTCTTGTCCGTTCTGCAGGACGCTGCCGGGATTTTTTTGCGAAAGCGAAATCACCACCGCGTCATAGGGCGCGCGCAGGGTAAGCCGATTTTGTTCGGTATTTTCCAAGTCGCTTTTCAAGGCCGCCAGCCGGAACTTAATTTTCTCAATCTCAGCCAAATCCTGTCCACGTTGCCGCGCATGCTCCATATCCAGGCGCTGACGGTCCAGGGTGACCTGCTGCAAACTGCGCTGCGCGACGCTGTAGTCTTTTTCCGAGGCGGCGAGATCGAGGCGCATTCGTAAGAGCTCCACTTGGGAGATGCCGCCATTTTTCGAAAGCTTATCCATGCGGTCGACCAACTCGGCGTTGGTCTTGGAG
>JALZAX010000182.1 GCA_030948055.1 Verrucomicrobiota bacterium
GTGGCAGAAGACAAATCACCGGCGGGATTTTCTTACAACACGCGGCTCAATATTTTGCATGAGCCGTTGGAAGTAATCGACGTTCCTGCACTCGTCGCAGCTTGCCAGGATCAATGGTATAACCAAACGCTGTGTAAGGTTGACGAAGCAGTCGTTAGGCTCGGTGTAGTTCAAGGCGAGTATCATTGGCATCATCACGACGACGAAGATGAATTCTTCTATGTGGTCAGCGGGCGGTTCCTGATTGATCTGAAAGATCGCACCGTCGATCTGACACCGGGCAATGGATTCGTGGTCCCGAAAGGCGTCGAACATCGGCCGCGCGCGCCGGAGCGCACCGTGATTCTGATGGTGGAACGGGCCGGTATTATTCCGACCGGTGTGAGCTAAGTGTAGCCGTCGCCCTGCGGGCGACGAGCGCGGGGAAACGGGAACGCACATCTCGCGCTTCGCACAGCGAAGCGGCTACATTATTCGTTTTTGCCCGCTGCTTTCAAACGCGCGCGCAATTCCACCAGACGACGCTCGGTGTAAGTGAGCTCGGCGTTATTCGCCTCCAGCGGCGCGAGCGAACCGCCCTTTGATTCGACCGCAGCTTCAGCCGCTTTCGGTCGCTTCTTCAACCATTGCGCCTGTTCTTCGACTAGCTTGGCGCGTTCTTTCGCAGAAAGCTTTTCGTAAAGTCGAATGTAAGCGACAAAGAGCTGCGCGTCGGTCATGTCGGCCACCTCACGACTGAGCGAATTCATCTGCGTCTGCGAATTTGCCTCCTTCAATTGCTCGAGCGCGGATTTAATCGAAGGCGAGAGAGCCGGCACCCAATCTTCCGGAATAATCCTGGATGATTTTGGCTCAGCCGCCGCCAGCGAACTAACGACAAGGAGACTAACGAGTGAAATATTTGTGAGATGTTTCATTTGAATGCTTCGGACAAATGTCCGCGCATCATTCCTCAATCTTCCGATGAACTTCGTCACGAATTTTCTGAGTATTTCGAGTTCACCTGATTGTCACCTTCGCGCCGCGGCGGCGTCACAATCGCGTTCTACCTTTAGCAAACTCATGAAACGAATTTTTATTTTAGCCTTCGTGACCTTGATCGGCGCGATCGTCACTTCTTCGGCCGATAATATTGTGATCAAAGGTTCCGACACGCTCGGCGCCAAGCTTGTGCCGCAGCTGGCGGAGCAATTTAAAGCGCAGCACGCCGGGACGTCATTCGATATCGCAGCTGAAGGTTCAGCCACGGGCTTTGCTGCATTAATCGATAAGACGGCGGTACTCGGCATGGCCAGTCGCCCGGCGAAACCGGAAGAGATCGCGATGGGCAAATCAAAGGGCGTGGACCTCAAGGAAACGACCGTCGCCTACGACGGCATCGCGGTGATCGTGAACGCGAACAATCCCATCAAGGCGCTGACGAAAAAACAGGTCGAACAAATTTTCACCGGCGAGATTAGCGATTGGAGTGCGGTCGGCGGATCAGGCGGGAAAATTTCCATCTACACCCGCAACACTTCGTCCGGCACGTATGCGGAGTTTCGCGAAATGGCGATGAAGAAGCGCGATTACGCGCCTTCATCGCAGAAGCTCGCCGGCAATGAGCAAATCGCGCAGGAAGTCGGGAACAACGCGAACGGGATCGGCTATGTCGGTCTCGCTTACTCAAAAGCGAAAGGCGTGAAGGTGTTGCCGATCGACGGCGCATTACCGTCGAAGGAAAGCGTCTCGGGCAAGACCTATCCGTACGCGCGCCCGACCTTTTACTACACCGACGGCGAACCGAGCGGCGTGGTGAAAGAGTTCATCGACTTCACGGTCAGCGCCGCGGGGCAGAAAATCGTCGAGCAAGTCGGCTTCGTCCCGATCAAATAAACTCGTGCTCCTGCTCGTGATCGTAATCGTGCTCGATCATTAGGAACTTCGATTACGAGCACGAGTATGAGCACGCGATTTATGGACTCGTTGGGCCAAGCTTCCCGCTCCAAGAACATCCGGATCGTCAAAGCGCCGGCGCCGCGTGCCATTCGCACGGCCTGGGTTTCCGATTTGCATCTCGGCACACGCAGCAGCAACGCATCCGCGTTTCTCGATTTCCTGCGGCAACACGAAATCGAAACGCTCTACATCGTCGGCGACCTCATCGATGTCTGGCAATTGCGCCGCGGAATCTATTGGCCGCAGGAACACAACGACGTCATCCAGAAAATTCTGCGCGCTGCGCGCAAAGGCACACGCGTCATTTACATCCCGGGAAACCACGATGAATTCGTCAGCCGGTTCTGCGGCGTCTACGGAAACATCTCGATTCAGAAACACGCCATTCACCAAACCGCCGATGGCCGTCGCATGCTGGTCATGCATGGGCACGAGCTCGATACCGTCGTGCAAAATGTGCGTTGGCTCGCCTTTGCCGGCGACGTTGGTTACCAGTTTCTTCTCTCGCTTAATCCGCTGATCAATTTTTTCCGGCGCCGCTTCGGGCTCGGTTACTGGTCGCTCAGCGCCTACGCGAAGAAGCGCGTTAAAGACGCGGTCAGTTTTGTCGGTGAATTTGAGAAAGCGATCGTGCGTTACGCGGCTGATTACGAAGTGGAAGCTGTTCTGTGCGGCCACATCCACGCTGCCGCCGTTCGACAGTTCGGCCACGTCACTTACTACAACTGCGGCGACTGGGTCGAAACCTGTTCGGCTTTGATCGAAACGCACGAGGGGAAAATCGAGCTGCTCAATTTCAATCCATTCGTTAGGCCACATCTCCAGCCATTCGAACCGGCGCGCGAGTTGTTGTCGCTCGTTGTTTGATCATCATGAAAATTAAAAAATCTTCGCGAAACGGTAGTTCCACCTCTCCCGCCAAACTCCTCGAATCCGAGCTGTTGAAATTACGCGGAGAATTTCGGCAAACGGTGCGCGTCTACACCGCGCGCCTCGAAATTCAGCTGGCCCAACCCGTCGCCGCACTCCAGGCGAGCAAGGCGCCGGAGGAATTACCGCGCGAACGCATCCATCAATTGCGCGACCTCACTACGCTGGTGCGCAAGCGCAAAGTGAAACCGGAGAAAGGTCGCCGGAAAGATTTGCGCAAGATCGATTCGCTCATCACCGACCTACACACCTTCCTGCCTGATGAAGTGAAGCGCTGAGCGCGCGAGTTAGGTCCGCGCCTCAGGCACGAACGGCTGATGCCTGATGTCTTCCGCCGCGGCGGCGTAGACGGCATCTTCCGCGATGTTGGTCGCGTGATCGCCGACGCGTTCCAGATGGCGCGCGATGAACATCAAATTCAAATAACCGCGCAACTGATCGGGATCCTCGGCCATGCGCTGGATGAGCCGCTTGCTCGCATTCGCGTTCATCTCATCGAGCGCTTTGTCGCGCGCCTTAAGCTTCATCGCCAGCTCCACATCTTCGCGGATATAGGCGTCGACGCTGTCTTTGAACATGGACATGGCATGCCGATACATCGGTTCGATGAACTCCATTTCCGGTAATTCCGGATGCCGACTGAGCTTGCGCGCTTTTCGCGCGATGTTGACCGCCTGGTCCGCCATGCGTTCCAGATTCGAACTGAGTTTCATCGCCGAAACGACGCGACGCAGATCGGACGCGACCGGCTGGAAACGCAGCAGTAAATCGACGCCGTCTTTGTCGACCTGCTTCTCGAGCTGATCGATTTCCTCATCGTCGGCGATGGCCAGAACGCAAAGATCGTCATCTCGTTGCAGCAAACCATTGACCGCTCGATCGAGACTGCGCTCCGTCAGGCTCGACATCATAAGCACGTTGTTGCGCAACGAGCCGAGCGCGTCATCGAATGTTCCGAGAATATGATTATGCGCGATCATTCGTTAGGCATTTTTTCTTGGCCACGGATTAACACGGATGAAACACGGATAAGATTCTTGTTTCTCCTCATCCGTGAAAATCCGTGTCTATCCGTGGCTAAATTTATCATCCGAACCGTCCGGTGATGTAATCTTCCGTCTGTCGTCGCGCGGGATTGCTGAACATCTTGCGCGTGTCGCTGTATTCGATCAGTCGACCGAGATAAAAGAATGCGGTCTGATCGGAAATGCGTCCGGCTTGCTGCATGTTGTGCGTCACAATCACGATCGTGTAGCGCGTCTTCAGTTGGCGAATTAGTTCTTCGACTTTCGCGGTCGCGATCGGATCCAACGCGGAGCACGGCTCGTCCATCAACACGATATCCGGCTCGACCGCGAGCGCGCGCGCAATGCACAGCCTCTGCTGTTGGCCGCCGGAAAGTCCGTAGCCGCTGACGTGCAGCCGGTCTTTCACTTCATCCCAGAGCGCGGCGGCGCGCAGACTTTTCTCGACCGCTTCATCGGTTTGTGAACGTTTCGTGATTCCTGCAATCCGCAGTCCGTAGGCGATGTTGTCGTAAATCGATTTCGGAAACGGATTCGATTTTTGGAAAACCATTCCGACGTTGCGCCGCAGATCGACCACGTCTATGCGCGGATCGTTAATGTCCACCCCTTCAATTTTGATCGAACCTTTGGTGATGCGGGCGCTCTCGATCAGATCGTTCATGCGGTTCAAGCAACGCAGCAGCGTCGTCTTGCCGCAGCCGGACGGCCCGATGAAAGCCGTCACCGCGCGCGCTGGAACCTCGAGCGTGACGTCGTGCAGCACATCGTTCGTACCGTAGGAAAAATCGAGATCCTCGATTGAGATAATTCCTCGTTCCAACTGTTCGTTAGGGTATTCCTGCCTCGAAACCGCTTCGGCGGTGCTGATGTTTTTGGTTGGGTTCACGGTGGCGGAGGGAATTTCTAATAGACTTACCATGATAAGCGACTCCTGCTTTTTTCCCGCAGCACGATCGAGCTCAACGCGATCAGCATGACGAGCACGAGAAAGACGAGCGCGGCGCCGTATTGCACCCGCTCGGTGTATTCGTTCTGCGGAATCTTCGAGCTGACGACATAAATATGATACGGCAGGGCCATCACACCTTGGAAAACAAAATCGACCGCGCGTTGCACCTGCCACGGCATTTCATCGCGCATCGCATACGCGGCCGTGAACATGATCGGCGCCGTCTCGCCCGCGACGCGCGCGATCCCGAGAATCGATGAGGTCAAAATTCCCGGCAGCGCATACGGCAAAACGTTTTTGCGAATCGTCTGCCATTTCGTTGCGCCGAGCGCGAGTGAGCCTTCGCGCAAACCCTGTGGCACGGCGCGGAGCGATTCTTCACTCGCGGTGATAATCGCGGGCAGAATCATCAGCCCGAGCGTGAACCAGCCGGCCAGGAGCGACACATTCCAGCCGAAGAAAATGACGAACAGTCCGAAACCGAAGAGACCAAAAACAATCGAGGGCACGCCGGCGAGATTCAGAATCGCGATGCGCACGAGTCGAATGAACGGACCGCTGCGCGCATACTCGCTCAGGTAGATCGCGCTGCTGATTCCGATAATCAGCGCGAGCGTCATCGAGCCAATCACAAGCAGCGCAGTGCCGACGATGCACGGCCAGATCCCGCCCGCCGAATACGCTACCGTCTGCGGCTCGACCTTGGCGTCCGGATGCGCCGCCTGCCATTGACGGAAATCCTTATCGCCTAACGAGAGCTTTTCTCCTTCGTAATCAAAGAGGTAAAGCGTCTGCGGTGCTTGCGTCAGGAAGGCGATGTTAATGAATGGCGGCTTCGCTGTGAAA
>JALZAX010000012.1 GCA_030948055.1 Verrucomicrobiota bacterium
CGGCGGACTCGTCCACTGGCAGGCGGTGGGCGCGTTCGGCGCCTCGGGCATCTTCGGCGCGATGCTGGGCGCGCAATTCACCCGGCTCGTTCCGCCGAATGTTCTCCTTCTCCTTTTCGCGCTCCTCATGCTGGCGGTCGCGCTCAAGATGTGGCGCCGACCGCGGCGCACCGAGGCGCACGCCGCGGAATGCAAACCAGTCCGATGCCTCGCCGCGGGATTTGTGGTCGGCCTGCTCACGGGTTTCCTCGGGGTCGGCGGTGGTTTTCTTCTCGTGCCGGCGCTGGTTTATTTCGCACTCCTTTCCCTGCCGGTCGCGGTCGGGACCTCGCTTGCCATCATCGCCCTCAATTCGTTAGGCGGCTTGCTCGGCCATTGGAAAACCGCGAGCGATCACTGGCAATTGACCGGTCTTTTTCTGCTCGCCGCGATGGCCGGAATGCTCGCCGGTCTGCCGCTTGCGAAACGCATCTCGACCGGCGCATTGAATCGCGGCTTCGCCCTTTTCGTCGCCGCGGTCGGCCTCTTCGTCATCGGCCAGACGGTTTTGCCCAGCGAACAATCTTCAAATCAACAACCAACCGGAAGGATCAAAATGAAAGACCTGAAAAAAATTAACGACCAAATCACCGTCGGTGGACAACCGACCGCGGGCGACATCGAGCAACTCAAGGCGGACGGCTTTCGCACGATCGTGAACCTGCGCACCGCAGGCGAAGACGACCAGCCGATGAGCCCGGATGAAGAACGACAGGCGGTCGAAAAAGCGGGAATGAAATATGTGCACCTGCCCGTCTCAAGCGCGACGATGGGACCGGAGACAGTGGATAAATTCCGCGAGCAACTTCCGAATTTGGAAGGCCCAATTCTCGTGCATTGCCACGCCGGGATGCGCGCCGGCGCGTTCACCATGATGGCGACCGCGGTGGAGCAGGGCTGGAGCGGTGACGACACCCTCGATAAAGCAAAGGCCATGGGCTTCGAGTGCGAAGCGCCGCAGCTGAAACAGTTCGTGCGCAGTTATGTTGATGGTCATGCGAAGTGAAAGGATGAAATCAAAACACCTTCCCGTTCTCCTGCTCGCGATCGGCCTTGGCTTTATTGGTGACCGCAGCAACACGGTGGCGTCGGGCAACGCCTGTCTGGCCAGCACCTTTCTTGCGCCGCGGTCGGACGTTCAAACAATCGCTAACGCGACCGGAAAGGCGCAAACGGCTCCGGCTTGGGACCTCAAGGATTTGGAGGGCAAACCGGTCAAGCTCTCCGACTTCAAGGGCAAAGTCGTTCTCCTGAATTTCTGGGCGACGTGGTGTCCGCCGTGTCGCGAAGAAATCCCGGCGCTGATTGCGTTGCAGAACACATACAAAGATCAGGGCCTAGTCGTGATCGGCCTCTCGGTGGATCAAGGCGGCCCGGCGGCAGTGAAGTCTTTCGCGAAGCGGATGAAGATCAATTATCCGATCGTATTGGGCGACGAAAAGACGGCTGCCGCCTACGGCAACGTGCAGGTGATTCCCACGACATTCTTTATTGATCGCGCCGGTGACATTGTCGGCGAACGGGAAGGCGGCGCGGATCAGGCGACGTTCGAGGCTGCGATCGCGCCGTTGCTCAAGAACCCAAAACCAAACCTTTAACCACTACCAAACTCATGCATCTACCGAAATTCATCCTCCTACTGCTTGCGCTCGTGACCACATCCCTCGCTCACGCGCAGGAAACGAAACAACCCGCCGCTAACGGCAAACATCGCGTCCTTTTCGAAGTGACGATGGCCGGAGAAAACCAATGGACCGGCGTCCTCAATAATGTGAAGAACGTGCGCGAAGCACTCGGGAAAGAGAACACGGAAGTCTTCGTCGTCGCGCACAGCAACGGCCTCGGCTTGCTCGTGCAGAAGAACAATCCGCTCGCGGAGCGAATCAAAGGACTGGCGGATGAAGGCGTCATTTTCGCCGCCTGCGAAAACACGATGAAGAAAAAGAACGTCCGCAAAGAAGACCTGCTCCCGTCGGCTACGACAGTCGATTCCGGCGTGGCTGAAGTGGTGCGCAAAGAAGAAGCTGGCTGGAGCTACGTGAAATCCGGAAGCTGAGCCGAGGCTCCTTGCCACCGCGGCGTCAGTCATGAACATGCCCGTTCACAATTCACTCATCGAAAACGAATGGGCATTGGTGAATTATAAAGTCCGGCATGATTTCCCAGACGTCCGACGTGTTTCCCCCGGTGAGGTCGCAGCGTGGCTGAAGAATCCGAACCGCCCGTGCTGCTGGATGTGCGGACCAAGGCGGAGTTCGCTGTCAGCCACATCCGTGGCGCGCGGCAAGTCGAGCCGGGATCGAACGCGAACGCGATCGGTCTTCCACGCGATCAACCGATCGTGACCTACTGTTCCGTCGGCTATCGTTCCGGCGCCTTCGCGAAAAAGCTGCAGGACGCTGGTTACAAGAACGTGGAGAACATGTCTGGCTCCATCTTCGAATGGGCGAACGAAGGGCGTCCTATCGAGCGCGATGGAAAGCGCGTCGAGAAAGTACATCCTTACAACGCGAAATGGGGCAAGCTGCTCAAGCAATCGCTGCGCGCGGACGTGCCTCCGGTCGGCGGGGGGATCTAGCAACGGCCGCCTCAAGGAAACTGGTCCGGCGGCAACTCGTTAGGCTGCGACGCGCCTCTCATTTTGCCGGACTGAACGAACTCCACGGCGCGTGCGACGATCCCCGCAGCATCGTTGCCCGCACCGGCGAGCAACGCCGAAGCTCGATTGTTCTGCCAGTTGCGCCCGGTATGGAAGAGGCCGGGCACCGGAGAGACGCCGCGATTTTCCAGATAGTTTCCGTGTCGGCCAACAGCCTCCGGAATATGCAGCCACGATGAGTCGTCGTGATAACCGATGGCCCAGATGACCGCGTCGAACGTTTGCAATTTGCCATTGTGGAAAAGAATCGTCATGTCGCTCGCGTCCACGGCGCGCTGCACAATTTTCACGCCCGCGCGACGAAGCACCGACCGGCGCAGCTTCCATCCAGGAATCGGATCAAAGAGCTGCACAAATCTTCCGTGCAAACTCTCTTTGTCATCGCGCAACGCTCCCGTCGCCTCGAACCACGCGATGATGTCGCGGCCAAGGAAGCGTTGGGGGACGATGAGACGCAACCTGCCGGCGGAAAGCCACACGTCGTGAGTAGGGACGAGTTCCGCGGCTAGTTGCCGCCCCGTGGCGCCGTCGCCCACGACGAGGACGCGGCCGCGCGGAAGTTGGCCCGGACGGTGATACGTCGCCCCGGTAAATTGCGCCACCTCGCTTGCAAGCTTGTCGGCGAATTTCGGAACGATCGGCTTTTGGAACGGACCCGTCGCAACGATCACACTCGCTGCCTTGAACTCCTTTCCGCTCTCCGTGCGCGCGAGGAATCCAGACGCGTGACGTTCCAGAGAAGCCACCCCGTCGTTCATCCGCACGGGCAGCCGCATAAGGTGCGCGTACTGTTCGAGGTAGTCCGCAATCTCATCCTTGCCCGGGTATCCCGCGGGATCTCCGCTCAGCGGAATCCCAGGCAACGCG
The DNA here is from genome assembly GCA_030948055.1 of Verrucomicrobiota bacterium. GTDB lineage: Bacteria > Verrucomicrobiota > Verrucomicrobiia > Chthoniobacterales > UBA10450 > JACCTI01. Next base: position 3,566 of record JALZAX010000012.1, read on the forward strand.
GAGTAAGCGCGTGACGAAAAGAGCACGAGCGAATCATAGCGTTCGCGCCACGAATCTCCGATGCGCTGGTGCCCGTCGAGGACCGCGAAAGCAACGCCGCGTTCTTTCAGAAAATATCCCGCAGCCAGTCCCGCCTGACCGGCGCCGATAACGACGACATCGAATTCTTCGACCATGGGTGGAAAACGCCCTTGCTCTGCTCTGGAGTTTACGCGCGGTGATGGCGCAAAGGAAATCATTGCGCCGCAAGACCAACTGAGGTTTTCGTGCGACGACGTAATGAAGCGCATCGTAACGCCCATGATCGGAGGCGTGGTTACGTCGGCTGTTCTTGAACTGCCGATTATCCGGTGATCTATGTGTCTGGCGAGGACGAACCCTGACAGAGGAATCTCCGATCCGCGAGCCACTTCTCTCTACTTCGTAGTTTTCCTTTCGTGAGTTTTAAGAAAATTCCTCTTGACCCTGGAACGGGTTACAGGCCGTAGCGTTAGTAACGATGCAGAGTAAAAGCTTCAGTGCGGGCGAGCTGGCGCGTGCCGCGGATGTTAGCACCGACACTCTGCGGCACTATGAGCGCAAGGGCGTGATTGCGCAGCCGCCACGGGGTGCAAACGGATATCGGCGGTATCCAGCGACCACTCTCGATCGTGTCCTGCTCGTGCGTCGCGCTCTTGGAATCGGCCTCACGCTCGATGAGTTGGCGAAGATTCTAAAAGTGCGGGAACGCGGCGGCGCGCCTTGTCATGAAGTCCGTCGTCTGGCCGCGGAAAAGCTGGGCGACGTAGATCGACAATTGAAAGAACTAATCGCGTTGCGCGACGACCTGCGCGGCATTCTCCAGGATTGGGACACGCGACTCGGCAAGACACCGAAGGGTAAACGAGCCCACTTACTTGAAGCCTTACCAAAAGAAGTAAGGAGCGCGCGCCGATCGCCACAATTTTCAACAAACGGAAACAGAGAAATCAAACGGAGGAAAAGATGAAGCGATACATAGTGACAGTTTTGATCGTAGCCCTAACGAGCGTTGTTGCGCTCGACGCACAAGAAGCAACGCAGGACAAATCAGGGATGTCTGACTGCCCTATGATGAAAGACCACACTGCGCAGGTAAATGAGCGCGGCGACAAAGCGATGGGATTTTCGCACGAAAAGACCACGCACCATTTTCGATTGCTGGCGGATGGCGGTGCGATTGAGGTGAGCGCGAATGACAATGCAGATGATCGGAGTCGAGAAGAAGTCCGCGGTCACCTGGGACATATCGCGAAGCTTTTTGCGGAAGGAAATTTCGCGATTCCGATGCTGGTGCATGCGCAAAAACCACCGGGAAGCGACGTAATGCAGGAGCGCAAAGTCGACATCCAATATGGGTATGAAGAGACGCCGACTGGTGGCCGGGTACGAATTACGACTTCGAATCAGCAAGCGCTAAAGGCCGTGCATGAATTCCTGCGCTTCCAAATCGAAGATCATCAAACTGGTGATTCCCTCGAGGCTGCTGTAAAGGAGGAGGAATGAAATTCGTTTCCGCATTCGCATTTCTTGCTTTGCTCTCGACCGCATGCGCAGCTGATCAAAGGAACACGTTGTGCGTGAAGCAAAAGAACGGAACGTACAGGTGCAAGGCGAGCGGAAAGATTCAAAAAGAGCCGTGCTGCGATACACCTAGCAATTATCCGACTCCAAAGCCGAAGAAATAATTCACGACTGGCGGTCGTGATGTCGTGCATTGCAAGGTATTTGAACATTTCGCCTTTGTGAGCGACTAATCAGGTGCTCCGATGAAGTTACTTCGCAATCGCATGCTCCGTTTATCGATTGTCGCGATCGCAGCGGCAGCTTGGTTGGCAATCTCGAACCACTGCGCGATTGCCGCCGTTGAAGGTGTGGCGAAATTGCCGATGCCTAGTTGCCATGGCGGCGCGGCCGAAGGTGGACCTGTAAAACACGAGGAGAAGGGCGGCCTTGAATGCTGCAAGGTTTTGCGTGCAACCTTGCTCACCCTCTCGGGTAATCTGGCGGCCTTCGACATATCCAAATTTGCGTCGCATGATTATGTCGTCGGACTAACTCCCATCATCGATCACGCGCGAACCGCGCGCATCATCGAATGGGACACTGGTCCGCCGTCGGCGAATTCCTTCGCCGAAACTGTTTTGCAGCGGAGCATTCTCGCTCACGCTCCTCCTTCTCTCGCCTAACTACGGAAGCCCGCAGGCGCGGACTTCGGTAGTTAGCGTCTCAAGCGTCCCGCGGCGGGAGCCTTTTGCTGCCGCCACTGCGGGGCGGTCATGGCCTCGCGTGCTTTTTCGCGCGTCGTTTCACCAAACAACCAACACTAATAACTAAAATGAATATTAAGAAAATCGCACTTACTGGCGCCCTCGCGCTCGCAACGCTTGCTTCAGTTGGAGCAGCGCAACTACCCGACAAGGACAAACAGTTCCTCGCCGGATATGAAAAAATTCACACAGCACTTGTCGCAGATGATCTGAGCGCGGCGAAGGCTGCGGGCAAGGATCTTGGAAGCGAAGGCGGCGACGTCGCTAATGCTTCGTCGTTGAAGGATGCGCGCGCCGGCTTTGAAAAGCTGAGTGATCGCGCCAAGTCGCTGGCATCGGGGCAACCCGGTTATCACGTCCTGCATTGCCCGATGCTGAAGAAGGATTGGGTGCAGACTTCAACCGCCGTCGCCAATCCATATGGCGGGAAAGAGATGGTGACCTGCGGGGAAGAGAAGAAGTAAGACACGCGCCGCGCGTTACTCGGCAAACTAAAAGAAAGAAACACACATGAAAATAAAACTAATACTAGGAATCGCAGCGTCCGCGCTGTTTGCAGTATCACGGCTGACCGCTCACGAGGGGCACGAGCATGCCGCCGGCGCTAAGGAAGATCTCGCATCAGGCGAGACGAAAAAGATCACGGGCGAAGTCGTCGATATGGCCTGCTATGTCGATCATAACTCGACGGGCGAGAAGCATGCTGATTGTGCGAAGAAGTGCATCACCAGTGGGTTACCTGTCGGTCTTAAAGCAGATGACGGAAAGACCTACCTGCTGATCGGCGAACACAAGCCGCTCAATTCCGAACTGGCAGAATACGCCGCGAAAAAGATCACGGTCGAGGGCAAGATCGCGTCGCGCGACGGCATCAACATGATCGAGAACGCGGTCATTCAGAAGTAAGCGGGACGCAGAAGCAACCGCATGAAATCGTCATTCAACGTTAACCATTTCATTCGTGCATTCGCAGTCGCCATCACTCTGTCGGTCTCGACCGGCGGAGTGTTGGCGCACGAGGGAGAGCATCATCCCGATGCGATGACGGCGAGCCTCGAAAAGCTCAAAGGCAAGGAGTTCGAGTCGATGTTTCTCATGCAGATGATTCATCATCATGAATCGGCGGTGGAGATGGCGAAGCTCGCGACCTCGAATACAAAGCGAGCCGAGCTAAACAAATTCGGCAACGACATCGTCACCGCGCAAAAGGCGGAAATCGATCAAATGCAGGGCTGGTTGAAGCAGGATGGTGAGAGCGCCGGGTCGATGAAGGAGATGCCCAGAATGGAAAAGATGATGGCCGAGATGGAAGGCTTAAAGAAGGCGAAGGACGCGGAGTTCGACAAGATGTTTCTCAGCATGATGAGCGAGCATCATAAGGGGGGCGTCGCGATGTCAAAGCTGGTTGCTGACCGCACCGACCGTGCTGACCTGAAACAGCTGGCCAGCAAGATTATCAAGGATCAGACGAAGGAGATCGAGCAGATGAAGGGTTGGGAGAAAACCTGGTTCGGCTCTGCTCACTAACAAGGAAGGCAGAAAATGTCACACGAGAAATACCAAAGTTGTATGCATGCCTGCATCGGTTGCGTCGTCGCATGCGAAAGCTGCGCGTCGGAGTGCCTGCACGAACAGGACGTGAAGATGATGGCTCGCTGCATCGAGCTCGATCGCGATTGCGCCGACGTTTGCGCTCTCGCAATGCGTCTGATGTCCCGCGGCAGCGAGTTCGCGGCGCGGATCGGCGCGCTGTGCGCAGAAGTTTGCGACGCCTGCGCGAGCGAATGCGAAAAGCACGACGCGGAACATTGCAAACGATGCGCGGCAGCGTGCCGCAAATGCGCCGAGGAATGCCGAAAGATGGCGGGCTGAATCGAAACGAGTGCTGCCGCCAGCGCGCGGCAGCATTCAACCTTAATAACATATGACTCCTCACGTCCTCTGGCAGCATTTAAGCGATCCCGAATATCTGCACGTTTTGTTGAATCCGCTGCCGGTTTACGGACTCTCGATGGGAGTACTCGGCTTGTTGATTTCGCTAATTTCGCGGAGCCGATCGGCCCGCCTAGCCGCGCTTGCCATCGTCTTCGTGAGCGCGATTTCCGCGTGGCCGGTCTACCATTACGGACAGGCCGGTTACGATCGAGTGCTCTCGATGTCGGACGACCAGGGTGGCAAGTGGCTCGAGGAGCACATGCGCCGTGCGGAGAAATTGATCGGGGTTTTCTATATCGTTGCGGGACTAGCCGCGGCGACGGCGGCGGCTGAATGGAAACTGCGCAAGGCCGCGGTGCCGCTGGCGATTCTTACGGCTGTTTTGGCGAGCGCGAATCTCGGCGTCGGTGGCTACATCGGCTACGCGGGTGGACACGTGCGGCACAAGGAATTTCGCTTCGAGCCCGCGCCTGATCCGGAAGAAGCGGAGCATCATCATCACGACGGGCAGTCCGACGAGCACACCAAAGTCGAGACCTCCAAGCCGATGGATCACGGAGCCATGCCCGGCATGGACATGAGCAAGAACGCGGAAGCGAAAGAGCAACCGATGCAGCATGACGCCGCAGCACAACCCGCCGCGCCGACTGACGAGCAACTCGAAGCGAGCCGCATGCAATTGGAAGCCAGTCGGCTCCAGCTGGAAGCCAGTCGCAAACAACTGGAAGCAACCGAGGCGGCGAAGAACGAGACCTCGCCCGCGCCGGCCACCAGCCCAACTCCGCACGCGGAGGATGGGCACCATCATGAACACAAGCCGGAGCCGACGCCTTGATGCGCAACGTTCTCGTCTCGATCGCGCTCATCGGGTTGACCGGATGCGCGACAAACATCGCGCCACAGCCGTTGCCGCCGGATAATCCCGCGAGCGCGCAGGCGCAGGAAGCACCGCGCGCCGGCATGAGGCGCCTGGTTACGGCCGATGCGCTCACACGCAGAACGAAAACGCAGCTCGCGCGCAATGAAGTGCCCAATCCTGATTTCCAGAGCAGCGGAATGTCGCACGACATGAGCGGCATGGGTGACATGAAAGGGATGGACCATTCCAAAATGCCTGGGATGGACATGAGCAGAGCGCCGACAGGCGCTTCGTCGCCGCCACCTGAAAACATGCAAGGAATGGATCATTCGAAGATGAAAGACGTGACGGCCGAACCCGCCGCATCCCCCGCAAATAAAGAAGCGGTGGAAATGGAGATGAAAAAAACTGCGGATGAAATGAAGAAGACCTCCGATGAATTGAAAACGAGGTCGGACGAAGCGAAGCGCACGAAGCAAGCCGGCGGAAAAACCGCAAAATCATCCGCAGCGCCGACCATATACACCTGTGTGATGCATCCGGAAGTTCAGCAGCCCGGGCCGGGCAAATGTCCGAAGTGCGGGATGACCTTGGTGAAAAAGGAAACTGCCGCGCCATGAGGGGTTTTCTTGCTGCGATTGCGGTCGCTGTTGGGATGACTCCCACCGCTGATGCGGGACGGCCGGCGTCCGCTCAGAATGTACAGGCGAATGTCGGTGAACGAATCAGCAAACGTGTCGAGTGGAGGAATGACGCGGAAGCAGAAGCCGAGATTTCGCGCACGGTTCACGCGTTGCTTCGAGGAACAATCACGGCTGAACGTGCGGTGCAGATCGCGTTGCTTAATAACCGCGAGCTACAGGCGACCTTTGAGGAAATCGGAATTGCGAACGCTGATCTGACCGAGGCGGGATTACTCAAGAATCCCGTCTTCAACGCAAGCGTTCGCTTCCCCGACCGGCCGCCATCGGCGACGAATGTGGAATTCTCGATCGTGCAGGATTTTCTCGATCTCCTCATGATTCCGCTTCGAAAAAAAGTCGCGGCGGCGGAGCTGGCGCGCGTGGAACTAAAGGTCGGCGATGAGGTGCTGAAACTGGCCGCGGAAGTGAAGGCCGCGTTCTACACGCTGCAGGGAAAACAGATGTTGTTCGGCCGTCTCGGTGAGCTGGGGAATACTTACGGCGCCGCGCTCGAGTTATCACTCCGCCAGCATGAAGCCGGAAATATCAACGATCTGGAGTTGGCGAATCAGCAGTCGACCTATTCGCAGGCTAAGCTCGACGCCGCGCAGGTCGCGGCTGAGATGCGAAGCGACCAGGAAAAGCTGAATCGGCTGATGGGTGTATGGGGCGCACAAACCCAGTGGAAGATCGCGAATGAACTTCCCGGGATCGCGGGCCGTGATTTCCCGACCGAGCATCTCGAATCGCTCGCGATCGCGCAACGGCTCGATCTCGCGGCGTCGAAAGCGGAAGTCGGCGCAGTCGTGCAGAGTCTTGGCCTAACGAAGACTTATCGCTACGTCGGCGCGATCGAGTTTGGCGTCGATACCGAAAAAAGTCCCGATCGGCAGCGGCTGACTGGCCCAACGCTGCAACTTGAACTCCCCATTTTTAATCAAGGCAAAGGCCGCATTGCGCGCCTGGAAGCGCAACTCCGCCAGGCCGAACGCCGGCTCGAAGCGCGGGCGATCGACATTCGCTCCGAGGTCCGCGAAGCACGCGATCGTCTCCTCGCGAAAAAAGATCTCGCCACCTACTATCGCGACGAGTTGGTGCCGGAACGCAAGAAAGTGCTCGATCTCACCGTCACGAGTTACAATGGAATGTTGAAAGGTCCGTATGACCTTCTGCTCGCACGCCAAAATGAACTCGCGGCGGAGCGCGGATACATCGATGCGCTGCGCGATTACTGGATTGCGCGCGCGGATCTGGAACGCGCGGTGGGAGGAAATCTTACTCGTTCTTCGTCCTCCTCCTCCTCTTTCAAGGAAACGGTTGGGACGGATCGAGGACGAGGACGAGGAGGAACTGGAGTAGGAAAAGACTAATTATGTTTACACGACGCAGATTTTTCTCAGGCGCGGCCGCATTGCTTGGCGGGACAGCTTTGGCCAGTCGCATCGCGCGGGGCGCGGAGGTGATCGCAGCCCAGGCTTCGCCTTCGCCCAGCGCGCAGGGAAACGGAGGCTACCGTCCGGTAGTTACGCCGAATGGATCGAGCTTGCCTTGGAAAATGGTAGGCGGCGTAAAGGAATTTCATCTCATCGCCGAACCAGTAAGACGCGAGTTCGCACCGGGCATGATCGTGAACTGCTGGGGTTACAACGGCCAGACGCCGGGCCCGACGATCGAGGCCGTGGAAGGTGAGCGGGTACGGATTTTAGTCACTAACAAACTGCCGGAGCCGACCTCTGTTCACTGGCACGGATTCATTTTGCCTAACGGAATGGATGGTGTTGGTGGTGTCACGCAGAAGCACATTCAGCCGGGTGAAACCTACGCCTATGAGTTCCCGCTCCTGCAGCACGGCGCGCAGATGTATCATCCGCATTCCGACGAAATGACGCAGATGGCGATGGGGATGGAAGGCTTCTTCATCATCCATCCGAAGGCCGGCTATCCGGAACCGGTGCACCGTCACTTCTGCATCTTTTTGCAGGAGTGGGCGGTCGAGCCAGGAACCTTCACGCCCAATCCGATGATCATGACGGATTTCAACCTGTTCACTTTCAACAGCCGGGTTTTTCCGGGAACCGATTCGCTGGTGGTGAAATTAGGTGAGCGCGTCCGCGTCAGTCTGGCCAACCTGAGCATGGATAGTCATCCGATTCATTTTCACGGACACCGGTGGTGGCTGGTGGAAACCGACGGAGGCCAGATCCCAAAGTCGGCTTGGTGGCCGGAGACGACGATTAATATTCCCCCGGGCACGACGCGAACGGTCGAATTTGTGGCCGACAACCCGGGCGACTGGGCGTTCCATTGCCACAAAAATCATCACGCCATGAATGCAATGAACCACGAACTTCCAAACATGATCGGGGTAAATCAGAAGGGGACGAAATTGAGCAGGATTTCACCCGGCACGATGGCCATGGGATCGAACGGGATGGGAGAAATGGGCGAGATAAACATGGGTGGGCCGAAGAACACGCTCCCGATGATGAGCGGCGAAGGCAACTTCGGCCCGATCGAGATGGGCGGAATGTTCACCATTCTGAAAGTGCGCGATGGCCTAACGAGTTATGACGATCCAGGCTGGTATGCACAACCCGAGGGGACTGTCGCCAGCCCGGTGAGTTAACGAACGCGTGTTCTCTTTCTATGCGAACAAGATCGATTGCGCGGGTTCTGGTGATAGTTTTGGCGAGCGTTAGCCCTTTAGCCGGTGAGCTAACCGGTGAGTCTGGGGCAGTAGCGGACGCGCTGGAAAAATTTCACGGCGCACTAGCGCACGGTGACGCGAAAGCAGCGATGGAGTTGCTCGCGCCCGAGGCCGTGGTTCTCGAGAGCGGTTTCGCAGAATCCAGGGCGGACTACGAGAAAGAGCACTTACCCGAAGACATTAAGTTTGCTCAGGCGGTTCACAGCACGCGGTCCGACATTCACGTCGAAGTCAGTGGCGATACCGCTTGGCTAACGAGCCACAGCAGCTCCGAAGGAATGTTCTTAGGTAAACCCGTGAACAGCCGCGGCGTCGAGTTAGCCGTTCTGACTAAAACTTCCGATGGCTGGCGAATTCGGGCGATTCACTGGTCTAACCACGTCATGAAGAAGGCGCAGTGATCCAGTATTCCTTAGCGCCACTGATAATAACCCTCGGCGCGGACATGAAGCTCCTGCTCGATGTGGTGCAGCTCGCCATGCATGTGCGCGATTTCGGCGCGCAGTCGGCGCCGATCGTAATACTGCTCTCCACGGCGGAACTGATTGTTCAATTGCGCAGCCTCGGCGCGAAGGTGCCGATACTCGCTCCAAATGTGACGGCCGGCCCGATACTCGCGCATCTCGCGTTCAACATGCGCCATCATACCGTTCATGTGGTCAACCTCGCGCTGCAATTCGCCCAGGCCATTTCGGCGATGCTCAAAGGCGCGGTGGTCGCCGTAGTCCGGCCGTCGATCGTCTCCGCGCTGATCGTAAACTGGCTGATCGTAAACGGGCTGTTGTTGCTGCGAAACGTCCTCGTCGTGATCGTGGGCAGCGGCTGTGAATGCGAAACCGGCAAGGCTCAACATCGCCGCCGCCGTAGTTGTGATGGGCTTTTTCATATTGGTGCGTTGCTGCAATGTTGGACGAACGTAGCGCCACCCTATTCGATTGGGCTACAGAAATGAAACCAGAAACAACAGTGCGCGATCCGATCTGCGGGATGGAAGTTAATCCCGCGAATGCTGCCGCCGTTGCAGAACGAGGCGGCGAGAAATTCTACTTCTGTTCGGAGCATTGCCGGCAGAAATTCGTGGCTGGAGAGACGACCCCTTCATCAGTCGCCGCACAAAAGCCAGCAAAGAAATACTTCTGCCCGATGTGCGATGGCGTGGAAAGCAATACGCCGGGGAGCTGTCCCAAGTGCGGCATGGCACTTGAGCGCAATCCAACTTTCCGCGAGCCGGCGAAAATAATTTACACCTGCCCGATGCATCCGCAGATCGAGCAGGATCATCCCGGCAATTGCCCAATTTGCGGAATGACGCTCGAGCCGAAGAACGTCGTCGCGGGCGAAGAAGATAATACCGAGCTGCGTGATATGACGCGGCGGCTCTGGATCGGCGCGGTGCTGAGCGCTCCGGTATTCCTCGTTGCAATGGCGCACATGGTGCCGGGCGCGCCGGCCTGGGTGCAGGAGGATGTGTCGCGTTGGGCGCAGTTCATCTTGAGCACGCCGGTGGTGCTTTGGTGTGGCTGGCCATTCTTCGCGCGCGGTTGGCAATCCATCCTCAATCGCTCGCTCAATATGTTTACGCTCATCGCGATCGGCGTGGGCGCGGCGTATTTCTACAGCGCAGTCGTGATGCTCCTGCCGCAAATTTTTCCACCGTCGTTCGCCATGCATGGGAAGATCGGCGTCTATTTCGAAGCGGCGGCGGTAATCACCGTTTTGGTCTTGTTAGGCCAGGTGCTTGAGCTTCGCGCACGCAGCCGTACCGGGAGCGCGATCCGTGCGTTGCTCGGATTAGCGCCAAACACCGCGCGCATTATTCGCAACGGCGAAGAGACCGACGTTCCGCTTGATCAAGTACGAAAAGGCGACCAGCTCCGCATTCGTCCAGGCGACAAGGTTCCCGTGGACGGGCGAGTGGTCGACGGCAGGACCAGCATTGATGAAGCTATGATCACCGGCGAGCCGATGCCGACCGAAAAGAACAGCGGCGATCGCGTGACGGCTGGCACAGTAAATCAAACTGGGAGCATCGTCATCGAAGCGGAGCGTGTAGGCAGTGAAACCATGCTCTCGCAGATTGTGGAAATGGTCGCGCAAGCGCAACGCAGCCGCGCACCCATCCAAGGCCTGGCCGATAAAGTAGCTGCGTGGTTCGTGCCCGCAGTAATCCTCTCGGCCGTCATCACGTTTTTTGTTTGGTGGTTCGTTGGACCTGAACCGCGGCTCGCCTACGCGGTCGTCAACGCAGTGGCCGTATTGATCATCGCATGTCCGTGTGCGCTGGGACTCGCGACGCCGATGTCAGTCATGGTGGGAGTTGGCCGCGGTGCGCAAGCGGGCGTGCTGATCAAGAAGGCGGAAGCAATGGAGCTGATGGAAAAGGTGCGGACGCTTGTGGTCGATAAAACCGGGACTCTCACTGAAGGAAGACCGCGCCTAACGACACTCATCCCCGGCGGTTCTGTTACTGAGGAAGAGCTACTCGCCGCCGCCGCGGCCGTCGAACAGAACAGCGAGCATCCTCTCGCCGCCGCGATTGTAAATGGAGCTAAAGAGCGCGGCGTGAAGCTTCCGGCTGTTACTGACTTTCAATCGACAACGGGAGGCGGTGTCGTTGGCCAAGTCGACGGCAAACGCGTGCTCGTAGGTAAACCGCAGTTCCTCCGCTCGCAAAACATCGGTTATCTGGAGACGCTGGAAGCGAAAGCGGCCGAGTTACAGCAGCAGGGAGAGACCGCGATCTTCATCGCCATCGATGGTCGTGCGGCGGGGATTGTCTCTGTCTCGGACCCGATAAAGGAATCAACGCCGGGTGCGATCGAGCAACTACACAAGCTGGGTCTCAAAATCATCATGCTCACGGGTGATAACGAACGCACCGCGCGCGCCGTCGCCGAGAAGCTCGGCATCGATGAAGTCGAAGCCGGTGTCGAGCCGCAACATAAGAACGATCGCGTTCGCAAACTGCGCGAGCAGGGCAGCATTGTCGCGATGGCCGGTGACGGCATCAATGATGCACCCGCGCTTGCTGCCGCCGATGTTGGTATTGCGATGGGGACGGGCACCGATGTTGCGATGGAGAGCGCAGGCATCACATTGTTGAAAGGCGATCTTCGCGGCATCGAAAAAGCGATCCGTCTCAGCCGCGCCATGATGAGCAACATCCGGCAGAATCTTTTCTTCGCCTTCGTTTACAACGCCCTTGGCATCCCGATCGCGGCGGGCATTCTCTATCCTGCCTTCGGTCTGCTGCTCAGTCCGATCATCGCCGGAGCGGCAATGAGCCTGAGTTCGGTTTCCGTCATCGCGAACGCGTTACGGCTTCGCGCGATTAAGCTCTAGCCTGTTTTCTTGGGTCCCTTCCGCCAAGTGCGATCGAAAACGCGATGCTCAGATGGAATTATACGAGCTTGCTCGACATCACGGCAGCAATTGTCTTTGTTGTCATGCTCTTCCTTCACTTTCGTAAAAGGCGGCGCGTTCCCATCATTAGACTATGACCGAGCGAATTTTTTCACCCGATGAAGATTTCGCGCGGCAGTGCGATCTTCAGGATTCGTTAGGCAAATTTCGCGACAGCTTCCACATCCCCATTGGTAAAGACAGTCGGCCGGTCATTTATTTTGTTGGGAACTCGTTAGGCCTGATGCCGAAGACGACACCGGCCGTTGTCGAACAGGAATTAAAGGATTGGGCGAAGCTCGGAGTCGATGCTCATCTCGCAGGAGCTACGCCATGGTATTCCTATCACGAAACGGTGCGGGCGGGCGCGGCCAGAATCGTGGGCGCGCAACCGAGCGAAGTCGTCTGCATGAACAGTCTCACGGTCAATTTGCATCTGATGATGGCGACTTTCTACCGTCCCACGAAATCGCGTTCGAAAATCCTGATGGAAGATCCCGCTTTTCCCTCGGACAACTACGCCGTCAGGTCGCAGATCATTCATCACGGTTTTGAGCCTAACGAATCGTTATTGCTTGCTCGTGGGCGCGAGGGTGAAGCGACGGTGCGGGCGGAGGAGATCGAGACGATGCTGGAGAAACATGGCGATGAGATCGCGCTCGTACTCCTGGCGGGCGTGAATTTTTTCACCGGCCAGTTTTTCGACATCGCGAAAATCACCGCGGCGGCGCAGAAGCACGGGTGTCTTGTAGGGATCGACCTTGCGCATGCGGTCGGGAATGTGCCGCTGTCGTTGCACGACTGGAACGTCGATTTCGCGGTCTGGTGTTCCTACAAGTATCTGAATTCGGGTCCGGGCGCAGTCGCCGGCGCTTTCGTGCATGAGCGGCACGCGACCAATACCGATCTCCCGCGCCTTGCCGGTTGGTGGGGGAATGATCCAGCCACGCGTTTTCGCATGCAGCTCGAGCCGGAGTTTGTTCCGGTGCGCTCCGCGGACGCGTGGGCCATCAGCAATCCACCCATTCTCGCGATGGCGCCGTTGCGCAGTTCGTTGGCGATTTTCGATCAAGCCGGCGGCATGGAGCCATTGCGGGCCAAGTCGGTCAAACTGACCGGCTACTTGCACTACTTGTTAGACCAAATCGGCTCCGATCGTTTCACCGTCATTACGCCGCGGCCGCCGGACGAGCGCGGTTGTCAGCTATCCATCCTTGTCCACCAACATCCCAAGGCATTGTTCACCGAATTAGAGGCTGCCGGCGTGAAGTGCGATTTCCGCGAACCCAATGTCATCCGTGCTGCGCCCACGCCGCTCTACAATACCTTCCACGAGGTTTGGCGCTTCGCGCAGATGCTAGGACAGCATCGCTGAGGAAATTGTCTCGGAATTTATTCTCGGCTATCCCGATCTGTTCTACTATTTCTTCGTATTCTTCTCGCAATCCGCTTTGGCCTTATCGCATTTCTTCATGCAGGTCTTGAAACGAACCTCACAATTCGTCGGATCAACCCCGCTTGTCTTGCAATGATACTGCTCATTGGTGCAGGTCTCGCTGCAATGACTATACTTTTCAGCACAGGTTTCGACTTTGCCGGCGGCGAAAACCATCACCATTGATCCGGACGCGAGCAGGGCGGCGAGAGAGAGTTTCAGCTTCATAGCCCCAATCTTTTCGAATTAAACGGATTCGTCCAGCACAAGATCAATGTGCGCCGATTTTCCTTTCTGCGCTACAATCTGCGTCGCGATTCAGATGGACCAGGCGATTCATGGGTTCTCCGCTTCGGCGGAGAATAGTGAGTTCATGCTTGCTGCGATGAGATACCAAAGCGTCCCGTCTCACCACGCTGAAGAGAGCTTAGGCGAGCAGTTGCTTCACGCAATGAATCAGTCCGCTGATCGGGAACGGCTTCACCAGGAACTTCACTTCCTGTTCGATGAGGAAATGCCTCACTTGCGGATCGGTCGCGTAACCGGTGATGAAGATGAACGAATCGGCCAGGTTCGGCCGGAGTTTTTGCGCGCAAAGATAAAATTCGTCGCCACGGACATGAGGCATTTTCAGATCGCAGATGATCGCATCGTAGGCGTGCGTCTTGACCTTGAGCAAAGCCTCCTCGCCATCAAAGGCCACATCGACCAGAAAATTTTCGTCCGCCAGGATCCACTGTAGCGCGGTGGCAAGTTGCTGGTCGTCGTCCACCACCAGAATTGCCTTTAGTGTCAGCTCGTGGCTGCGACGCTGCGTGTTGTCCGGTTGCGGCTCGGGGTTCATCTGCCGGATGCAATCTTAGCAGTCATGGTGCCATCCGTCGCGCGAAGCTGCGGGTCAGGGAAATCTGAAACAAGATTTCATGGCGTTTCCTTTGGTGCAGCTTAGGGTCGTGACTCAATCTGCTTTATGAAATACGCCATCATTATCGCTCGAGTCCTGCTCGGTCTCATGTTTGCCGTCTTCGGTTCCAACGCCTTTCTCCACTTCATTCCCATGCCGCAAATGGAAGGCCCGGCCGGCGCCTTCATGGGCGCGTTATTTAGCAGCGGCTACATCTACGCCATCGCCGCGCTGCAGGTCATCGGCGGGCTGCTGCTTTTGTTAGGCGCGCGCTTCGTCGCGCTTGGCCTGACCTTGCTTGGTCCCGTCATTGTCAATATCGTGCTTTATCACATCTTTCTCGACCGGAATGGTCTGCCGGTCGCCCTTGTCGTCCTGCTCCTCTCGCTTTTTCTACTGTGGATTTATCGTTTCAAATTCCCCAACCTCTTTCAGATCTAGCCTAACGAGTCCTGAGCGGTGACACGCTTCACCCTCATCGGTAGTGGTCTCGCCGGCGGATTGCTGGCCGCTTACTTCGGAAAACGAGGTGAAGCAGTCGAGCTATACGAAAGAAGAGCCGATCCGCGCGCGGGTAACTTTGTCGGCGGGCGCTCGATCAATCTCGCCCTGTCCTTGCGCGGTATTCATGCCCTGGAGCAGTTAGGTATTGCTGACGAAGTTTTGCAGCACGCCATCCCAATGCGCGGCCGCATGATTCACGATAAGTCCGGCGAGTTACATTTCAGTCCTTACGATCGAGACCCTGACAAGTGCATTAACTCGATCGGCCGGGCCGCGCTTAACACCACTGTGATCGAAGCCGCGC
>JALZAX010000183.1 GCA_030948055.1 Verrucomicrobiota bacterium
TCTCGCGGCCTGCGCGGCGGAATTACTTTTTAACTCGGCGAAAATCAAACGCCCGGCCGCCGTTTGCAGCGCACTGGAAATAATTACGCGCGCGACTTCGCCCAGGCGGGGGCGGGCGTGATTGACCACAATCATTGTCCCGTCAGGCAAGTAACCGACCGCCTGGTGCGCTTCGCGGCCTTCCTTCGTTAAGTTTAATTCGATTTCGTCACCGGCCACTACGCTCGGCCGCAAGGCGCGCGTCAGGTCGTTGAGGTTTACGGTCGATACCTGCTGCAAATGCGCCACCTGACAAAGAGCCGCGTCGTTCGTGAGCAAGCGCGCACCTAAAACTTTCGCGATCCGGACCAGCCGCGCGTCCGTCGTCAGATCGCCGTCGCCATCCGTCTCGTGAACTCTTAGCTCGATATCGCGGGACTGTTGCAATTCCTGCAGAATCTCCAGACCACGCCGGCCGCGCTCTCGTTTCGCCGGATCGCGCGCGTCCGCGAGCAATTGCAACTCGCCCAGGACAAAACGCGGCACGATCAGAAGCTGACTCAAAAACCCCGTGGCACAAAGTTCGCCGATACGACCATCGATGATGATGTTGGTGTCGACGACCAGCGGCTCATGCTGCGTCGTCTCGCGCGCGAAGCGGACATACGGGATGATGAGCGAGAACTCGTCGCGATTGCTACGCATGGCCAGCATCATGCCCAGATAACCGAAGGTGCAATAAACGATGAGCCGAACGGCCCATTGCGTAATGTCGGATTGATAGCGCAAAACATCGGAGGCCATGAGGAGATTGGCGAAAAACATTCCGAGCAGCAGACCGAATGTCGCCGAGGAAAATGCGCGCAAGGAAAGACCCTTTAGGAGCCGATCCGCCAGAACGATGACCAATCCGAAAATGATGCCGACGATGATGCCCGTGGTGGCGCGCTGCTGCACTTCCACTCCCACAATCCCACCGATGGTCGCGCAAAATGTGACGAACAAAACGCGCAGCAGATTAACGGTAAGGAGCGGTGTCATTTATTTTTTCTTTGCCACGGATTAACACGGATGAAACACGGATTTGTTGAAACTGGTGCTTTGAATCATCCGTGAAAATCCGTGTTCATCCGTGGCCAAAATCATCTTCCTTTTCGTCGCGGCGTCGGCTCGGCTGCCCGCACCTGCGTCTCGGCTTTACGCGCGCTATCGCGATAGAACAAAACTCCGTGCGCGCGCAAATTACTGATCAAGGCCTGCAGATCGTTCGCCACCGTTTCGTTGTTTAACAATGTCCCGAGCAGACCTTTGCCGGTTTTCGCTTCGCGGAAAACGTCGCCGGCCGTTTGCACCGTCTTGCGCGCATCGGCCATGACCAGCTGCAAATCCTCCGCCGATTTTCGCGCCGCATCCATGGTGTTGCCGGCTTTTTCGATTACGCCGTTAATGTTTTGCGACGATTCAGAAAGCGAAGTGGTCGTTTCCTTCAAGTGTTCCAGACTCGCTTTCAAATTATCCATGTTGGTTTGCGAAAGCGTCTGCTCGTTCAGTCGCGTGACGGTGTTGTTGATGTTCGCCACCGTTCCACGCAAATCCTTCACCAGCGCGCCACCTTCGCGCGTGAGATCGTCCATGCCGGTCTCGCGCGTGCCCGAGATGGTCGCGTCGTGATGCAGTGACTCTTTCCGTTCTCCGGCGGGCGGCATCCAGATCGTGACGTAGCGATCGCCTAACAAACCGGAACTGCCGACAAGAAATTTACTGCCCACTGGAATCTTTACGAAATCGTAAATGCGCAAGGGCACGAGCACGCCGTCGCCGCCGGGATTCAATCGCGGACCACCGGAAACACGGCCGACTTTCGCACCGGCCATCAAAACGTCCGAGCCTTTGAGCAAACCGCTGGCGTCGGAGAAATTCACCGTCAGGCTATAGTTACTTTTAAATCCTTCACCGATGCGACCGAACTGGACGACGAGTGCGCCGAGCGCCGCCAGTCCAACGAAGACGAAGAAACCAACTTTGAATTCCAAACCTCGCTCGCGTTCGTTCATTGTTTTCGCCTAACGCTCGCCTGCATCGCTGGGCGCGAAGCCACTGCGAGCAGGAGTAGTAAAAAAAGCCGGTTCGGCCCGTCCGAGCAGGAAATCCTGAATGAGCGGATCGTTCGAGCGTTCGATATCTGCCGTCGTTCCACAAAAATAAATTCGCCCCTCGTGCAGATACGCGATGTGATCGCCAATGTGAAACGCGCTCTTCATGTCGTGCGTCACCACAATGCTGGTCACGTGATAACGTTCCTGCAATCGGCGGATGAGTTGATTGATGCTGTCGGAAACAACCGGATCAAGCCCCGCCGTCGGTTCGTCGTATAAGACGCAGGACGGCCGACGAATGATCGAACGCGCCAGACCGACACGCTTCTTCATTCCGCCGCTCAGGTTCACTGGCATCTTGTCCTCCTGCCCTTCGAGTTCGATCACTTCGAGCATCTCGCGCACTTTTTCCCGAATGATTTTCGGATCGCGCTCACCGGCTTCCTTCAAGGGAAACGCGATGTTCTCTTCTACCGTCATCGAATCGAAAAGTGCGCCGCCTTGAAAAAGAATTCCGACCTTTCGTCGAATGGCCGCCAGTTTTCGCTCGCTCAACCCGATGATGTTTTCGCCTTCAATCCAAATCTCTCCCGCGTCGGGATGCATCAGGCCCACGAGATGTTTGAGCAGCACGCTCTTGCCGCCGCCGCTGCGGCCGATGATGACGAGCGTCTCGCCTTTCGCCACATCGAGATCGACACCACGCAAGATTTCTTGCTCGCCGATACTCTTCGTTAGGCCGCGCACCGCGATCATCGAGGCGACTGGCGTGCCACTTGTCGTGGAGCAAGGAGCTTCCGGCGCTTCGATCACGAGCGCACTTTCATCTCTCAACCGCTATTTTTCCACCGCTACTGATAGCCGGCCGGGAAAATGATGTTGAGCAGCATGGTGAGAAAGAAATTGAAAATGAGCACCGCGAGCGAGGCGTTGACTACGGCCTCGGTGGTAGCGCGGCCGACGCCGACTGCGCCTTCACGACTCGTTAGGCCTTTGTGGCAGCTGATGAAAACAATCAGGAGCGCGAAGCTAAAAGCTTTCGTCAGGCTCATGACGATATCGCGCATTTGCGTCCAACGAACCATGTTGGCCATGTAGTAAGTGCCGTTGACTTCCAATAACCCGATCGCCACGAGATAGCCGGCGAGAATTCCGATGCCGACACATTCCGCAACCAACAGCGGCATCGAAATCATCATGGCCAGAGCGCGCGGCACGACCAGATAATCGACCGGATGCACGGCGAGCGCGCGCAAAGCGTCGATCTGTTCTGTAACTTTCATTGTTCCAATTTCCGCGGACATCGATGCGCCGACGCGTCCCGTAACCATGAGCGCGGTGAGCACAGGCCCGAGCTCGCGCATGATCGCGACCGATACCACCGCACCGACCGCGGAACCCATGCCCAGCTTGTTAAATTGAAAATACGTCTGCGCCGCGAAGACCGCGCCGGTGAATGCGCCGGTGATGACGACAACCGACTGCGAGCGCAACCCGATCTCGACAATCTGGTTCATGAAAATTCGCCAGCGAATTTTCTGCGTGGCGATGGAAGCGAAGGTCTCGCCCGCGAGCACGACCACTTCACCCATGTAGGTGAAGAACTTGATGACGCGCGCGCCGACCGCGGTAATCATGCCAGCCTAAGTAGTGAGCTGCTGTGTTTTGATTTTCGGTCGCAACTCGCTCGGAATCGCGCCAATGAAACGCGGGTCGAGTCCGAGCTTGCGAAAGGTGGCGCGGATTTCGCGAAAAGTAACGATCGGTTCTTCCATCTCGAGATAAACCAAGTCGTGATTGCTATCGACCTTGTAACGAAGACCCGCGACCGTGCCGAGTTCGTGATCCAATTCGAGGATCTTGTTTAGATCGCGAACGCCAGCAGCGTAAACTTCGAGCTCAAGCATGCGGCGCCAAACTTAGAAGAAGGCCGCGTGGACGCAAAGTAGTTTCGCGCCGCTTCATTTGCGCCATGCCTTGCTCTGCGATAAAAGATGCGTGTTCCTACAAAATGAATCGCACCCTTCGCCTTTTTCTTTCTCTTCAAGTATTTGCACTCGCGCTGACCATCTCCGGGTGCGGCAGCGGCGGGGTTCCGCAGGGAATTCAACAGGCGAGATTGGATACGGCCGCGCGCATTGCCGCGGAACCGGCGGGTGATTACTACATCGGGCGGCGTTATTTCAAGCCGGTTTACAAAATCTGGGGTTACGTGCGTCGGCCTGGCCAACCGTGGAGCACGTCGAAGCTGGTCATGTTGAACGAAAAACTGAAACTCGCGCCGGATCGCGCGCAAAATAGTTTCGGGATCGATAACGGTTACGAATACAAACTTTACGGTGAATTCAGCGGTGAAACGGTTTACGAACCGGCGAGCAACGGATTTTATCCAGAGTTCATCCTGAAAAACTACGAACTGGTCTCGACCAACCCGCCGCCGATTTTCCGCAGCCAGTACAACGGCCGCGCGCAAGCTGCCACCGGTGGCCTAACGATTGAGAAACCCGAGTAGCGTCGACGCGCCCGCGCCACCAAAACGCGATCCGCTGGCGGAGGAATTCCTTCGCTATCTCGAGGTCGAACGCAACGTTTCGGCGCGAACGATCACCGTTTATCGCCAGGCCCTGACGGGTTTTCGCGCCGCCTTTCCGGAAGGCGCGTGGAAGAAATATCAGGCAGATGATTTTCGCGATTTCCTCTTCGAAGGAATGAAAAAGAAACAGGCGCGCTCTTACATTCGTCTCCAGTTCTCAGCCCTTCGCACTTTCTACAAGTTTCTCCGCGAACGAAAAGGCCTAACGAATGATCCGGTGCGTGAATTGGAGTTGCCGAAAGCGGAGAAGCGTTTGCCCATCGTTCTGACGCGGACGCAAATTGACGAATTGTTGGGCGCGCCGTTGCGCGTGCCAAAAGAAAAAAGCGCGCCCAGTTGGATGCCGCAACGCGACGCCGCGATCATGGAAATGTTTTACAGCAGCGGATTACGCCTGGCGGAACTCGCATCGCTCAATGTCGCGGATGTTGATGTCTACACCGAATCCGTTCGCGTTCTCGGCAAAGGCCGCAAAGAGCGCGTCTGTCCGGTGGGCGCGCCGGCACTGGAATCAATTTCGCGTTACCGCTCTGCGGCGAATGTGCAAAGTGGTCCGCTCTTCATTAACAAACAGCGGCGCAGAATTTCCGTGCGCTCGATCTGGCTGATTCTGAAACGCTATCTGCGTCACACATCGATTCCGGTTTCAATCAGTCCGCACAAATTGCGCCACAGTTTCGCCACTCACATGCTCGATAGCGGCGCGGATTTGCGCAGTGTGCAGGCCTTGTTAGGCCACGCAAGTCTATCGACAACGCAGATCTACACGCACGTTACCGTGGAACGATTGAAGCGCGCCTACAATGACGCGCATCCGCGCGCTTAACTCGCGCCCGCCGGTGTAGCGTTCTGCGGCTCGGCAACGTTGAAGGTTACTTTGCCGTCCTTCGCTTCCACGTGCACGACATCGCCTGCTTTCACGTTTCCGCGGAGCAATTCTTCCGCGAACGGATCTTCGAGGTAACGCTCGACCGCGCGGCGCATTGGTCGCGC
>JALZAX010000184.1 GCA_030948055.1 Verrucomicrobiota bacterium
GCGTTCCACTTTGGTTACTGCGTCGCAAACCCAAACCCCGCGCGGTCGACGGACTTTTCTGTGGCGAAATGCGACATAGTTCGTAGCTTCAACATCTTAATCTAAATGGACGCCGAATTGGAAAAACTTGTTGAGTCGGGAAAGCTGACCGCGAAAGCCGCCGATCAACTCGAAAAACTTAAGCCGGGCACCTATTGCCTGCACAAAAGCTGGGGCTTCGGTAAGGTGGCGGAATGGAATCTTCTCCTGAATCAGATCCTGATCAATTTTCCGGGGAAGAAGGGGCATAGCATGCAGTTGCAGTACGCGGCGGAAAATCTCACCGTCATTCCGCCCGACCATTTTCTCGCGCGCAAAGCGATTAATAGCGCCGAGATCAAAGAGCAGTTGAAAAAGGCACCGGCGGCGATCGTGCGCAATATTCTCGAGAGCCTGGGTGGTTCGGCCACGCTGCCGCAAATTAGCCAATTGATGATCGGCGATCTGATGACGGAAGCGGAATGGAAACGCTGGTGGGCTTCGACGAGTAAGAATTTAAAGAAGGATGGTTACTTTTTGATTCCGTCGAAAAAGACCGAGCCAATTCAGTTGCGCACGGAGAAGGTTGCGCGCGGCGATGAATTGATCGCGTTTTTCAATCAGGCGCGCCAACCGAAAGAGCAAACCGCCGCACTCGATCAGATCATCAGGTTTCAGAGCGAGTTCAAAGATCCGGCGGCGCAATTGCAACCGGTGATCGACTCGATCGAAATAGCCGCGCAAAAAAATCAGCGTTTTAATCCGGCGCTGACCATTGAGTTCCTCATGGCGCGTGACGATATGCTGGCAACCTCGCCACAACTGAAAAGCAATGATCCGGAGCTGACGCTCAATCGCGTGATCGCCGAGGAAGAAGCGAAACTGATTTCCATTTTACCGAAGCTGCCATCTGCGAAAGAGAAACGCATCCTGCAAGCGCTGCCGACTGCGCTCGGTCCGCCGTGGACGTCGCGCGCGTTGCAATTGATGCAGTCGAACCACGCCCGCGCGGTCGCGCAAATCCCGCGCATTTTCTCCGATACTGGGCAGCAGCCCGTTTTACGCGCGTTTTTGCAACGCGCGATTCGAGAGCATTCCGTGACGAGTGAGGCGCTGTATTGGTTGTGCAAAGAACGCGCCGGCGAATGGCGCGATCTCGTCATGCCGGACTTGTTAGGCGCGATTCTCTCCGCGCTCGAGCGCGATCAGCACAACGAAAATAGCCGCGGCAGTAAGTTGCGCGACCTGTTGCTGGACGATCGCGAATTGATTGCCGACATGTTTGCCGGCGCGGAAACCGAAGTGGCACGCAATGCCATGCGACGCTTGATGCTCACACCGGTTTTCGACGAGCTGACGAAACGCTCGCTCCTTGCCCGCATCATCAAACTTTATCCGGAACTCGAAAGCGTCATCACTGGCGAACAAAAGGAAGAGAAGAAGGAATCGCTCGTCGTCTCCTGGAGCAGTCTCGATAAACGCAAAGCGGAATTCGAAGAGCTGGTGAACAAGAAAATTCCCGAGAACAGCAAGGAGATCGGAATTGCGCGCTCGTATGGAGATCTGCGCGAGAATTTTGAATTCAAAGCGGCCAAAGAAATGCAGGCGGTCTTGATGCGTCGGAAATCAGAGCTGGAGTCGGCGCTGCACAACGCGCGCGGCACTAACTTTGGAAATCCCGACACGTCCCAGGTTTCGATTGGCACGATCGTAACTCTGCGCGAAACCAATTCGGGGAAGGAAGAGACCTACACCATTCTCGGTGCCTGGGATGGCGATCCGGATCGACGAATCATTTCCTATCAAACCGCGATCGGCCAGGCATTGCTCGGTCACAAGGTCGGAGAGAAAGTGACTCTGAATACCGATCAAGGGACGGAAAATTTCGAAATCAAGTCAATCTCCGCAGCACCACTCGATCTGTTAACCCCGGAAGTGACGGCCGATGCAGCCGATCCTGAAACGGCCGACGCGGTCAGTGTTTGATTTCTTTGTAACTCGTTAGGCGGAGTGGACGCCGCTTCGATGCGATCAACGTTGTGACCGCATGAGGTTTTCCGAGAAGGTCAGAAAAGTCTGCGATCCAGCGACCGCGCTGAGTTTCAAACGTGCCGTCCGGCGGATCGCACGTCCAATTTCGGTCGCACGCTTTGTGGCAAAAATCGACCAGGGCAAACTGCGCCACCTTCGAGAGACCTATGGACGAACTGGCAGCACAGACTGGCCGAAGTACGTGGACGCGGAACGTTTCCTAAAAATAAATATTCGCCGCGCCCAGGACATCGGCCTCGATCGCATGCCGCCGCAACGAATTTTGGATCTTGGTTCCGGAGCGGGATATTTTCTTTTTGTAGCGCGTGAGCTCGGTCACTGCGGACTTGGTCTCGATTTCCATGAGGCTCTTTTCGACGAAATGTTCCAGCTTTTCGGTTTGGAACGGATCATTCACCGGATAAGAAAATTTCAGCCGCTTCCCGAAACTGGCGCGCGTTTCGACTGGATAACGGCATTCTCCGTTTGTTTTGCCGACAACATGAAAGCAACTCCCTGGGGCCTGGAAGAGTGGGATTATTTCCTGCGTGATCTCGAGAAACATCTCGCTCCGGGCGGCCGCATTTATCTCGATCTCAATCCACGCCGCGACGGCTCTTTTTATTCTCCGGAAGTTCGGGAATTTTTCCTGGTGCGAGGCGCAGTGATCGATCGCCGATCCAAGCTTCTCTTCCCGCCGAAATCACTTGCTTCGTGATCCATTCCGGCGACGAGCCGTTCATCAATTGCCGTAGCGAGAACGGTAAATCCACAAAAGCGCTACGATAATCAGCAGCGCGATAATCGCCATCGCATGACGCAAACCGGGAGCACGATCCTGCTTTCGGCTCGAAAGAAAATAGACCGAGCCGATGACGAGAAAGATGATGAAGAAGAGCGCGGCGTAAAACATTAGGCCGCGAATGCTCTTGCTTCCTCTTTCGCTGGACAAGAAGTTTCGAAAGTCATGAATGATCCTATCCTCATCGCGCAAGCCGACAAACAGCCGATTTACCTCCTGCCAAAGATGGCCAACCGACACGGCCTCATTGCCGGCGCCACCGGCACGGGCAAAACAGTCACGCTGCAAACGCTCGCGGAAAATTTTAGCGCACGCGGTGTGCCGGTTTTCATGGCCGATGTGAAAGGCGATCTCGCGGGAATTAGTCAGGCCGGCGGGAATAATCCGAAAGTGCTCGAGCGTGCGAAGGAATTGGGCATTACCGATTTCAAAGGTGAGGCGTCGCCGGTCGTTTTCTGGGATGTCTTCGGTGAAAATGGACATCCGGTGCGCGCGACAGTTTCCGAAATGGGGCCGCTGTTATTAGGTCGCTTGTTAGACCTGAACGACACGCAGGAAGGCGTGCTGAACATGGTTTTCAAGATCGCGGACGAAAACGGGATGTTACTGCTCGATCTAAAGGATCTGCGCTCCATGCTGCAATATGTCGCGGACAATGCGGACCAGTTTAAGACGCAATACGGCAATGTTTCAGCGGCGAGTGCCGGCGCGATTCAACGCAACCTTCTCGAGCTCGAATCACAAGGCGCGGACAAATTCTTCGGCGAACCCGCGCTCGATCTCGATGACTTAATTCAAACGCAAGGCAGCAAAGGCGTGGTCAACATTCTTGCCGCCGACAAACTCATGCAGCAGTCGCCGAAGGTTTACGCGACCTTTCTCCTTTGGTTACTTTCCGAGCTATTCGAGAAACTACCCGAAGTAGGTGACGTGGAGAAACCCAAGGTAGTCTTCTTCTTCGATGAAGCGCACCTGCTTTTCGCCGATATCGAAAAGGCGCTCGAGGATAAGATCGAACAAGTCGTTAGGCTGATTCGCTCCAAGGGCGTCGGAGTTTACTTCGTCAGCCAAAATCCACTCGATATTCCGGACATTGTTCTCGGTCAGTTAGGCAACCGTGTTCAACACGCCTTGCGAGCTTTCACCCCGCGCGATCAGAAAGCGGTCACCGCGGCCGCAACAACTTTCCGGCAGAATCCGAAGCTGAACGTTGAGAAGGTACTAACCGAGTTGGGCGTCGGCGAGGCGCTCGTCTCGATGCTCGAAGAAGATGGCAAACCCGCCGTAGTCGAACGTGCCAAAATTGTTCCGCCGCGCAGCCAGGTCGGCGCCATCACTTCTGACCAGCGCAAACAAATCATCAGTTCGTCGGCGATAGCGGGTCACTACGAGAAAGCCGTCGATCGCGAATCGGCCTACGAAAAATTGCAGACGCGTGCGGCAGAAAAAACTGCTGGTGCCCCTGCGCCGATCGGAGCTCAAACTTCCGCGCCGGCTAGTGGTGGAACTTCAGTGCTGCAAAAGGTCGGCTCAATCTTCCAGCCCACGATCGGACCGCGTGGCGCAATCCACGACTCGGTCGCGACTAGCATGGCGAAGAGCGCCATGCGCGCCGCCAGCAGCCAGGTCGGGCGACAGCTCATCCGCGGCGTGCTCGGCGGAATCTTCGGCGGAACGAGCAGTCGCCGTTGACGGACGACTGCTCATTCGCCTAACGAGTGCTATTTTTTCTTCGCTGGGCTGGCCCCACTCTTGGCTGCCTTGTCGCCACTTTTGGCGGCTGCCTTAGCTTCGACCTCGGTCGCGGTCATGGTGTAATGCACCGTGACCTTATCGCCCACCTTAAGGTCTCCTGCGCCTTTCGTGCTGGAATCCTTGGCAATCTCCCAGCGATCGTTGCCTTTCTTCACCGCAATCATCGCGTCGGTAACTTCCAGGACTGGTCCGGTAACCTGATAGTCTTTCGCGCCTGCGGCTAATGCTACATTACCGAGAGCAAGAGCTGCTGCGGTAATCAAACTGAGTGCTGTGGTTTTCATTACTCTAGGATTCGAAGGAGACAGCTCGATAGGCCTTGTGGCGGACCAATGCCTCTAATTTTCTCGAAGTCATGCTCTGAAGTTGCATCGCGCAGGACGACTGACATACTCTAAGAGATGAGAAGGGCGGAGCCTGAACTTCCCACGAGGACTGTCGGTCGCGCCCGAGCCGGCGAGGGCGCCGTCGAATTCCTGCGTCGCGCAAATAGCCTTTGGTTGGAAATGAATCGACTTCATCCATACCCGCAGCCCCGGGGTTTCGTTGTCAAAGCGCGTACGTGGGAGGATTATGAGTCGTGGCGAAAGGCGCAGAAAAACCCGAGGCTTTGGTGACTTTGGATGCCTGAAGTCGATCGCCTCCTGCGAGTCTGCGCGCTTTTGAACAAACACGGCGCGGAATATCTGATCGTGGGCGGTTACGCCTGCATCTTGCATGGCCTTGTCCGGACGACGGAAGATGTTGATGTTCTAATTAAGGACTCAGAAGCGAATTTTGCGAAAGTAATTGCAGCATTATCCGAACTTCCTGATCGCGCTGCCGCAGAGCTTACCCCGAAAGACTTGGCGGATAACGTAGTTGTAAAAGTAGCAGACGAAATTGAAGTCGATCTTAGCAAGACTGCGTGGAAGGTGTCCTTTGCGGAGGCGATCGGTTCTGCAATCAAGAAGAAGATAGATGGTGTAGTAGTGCCATACGTCGACCTGAAGACTTTGATGGCAACGAAGGAGACTTATCGCGAGCAAGATCAGGCCGACCTGGT
>JALZAX010000185.1 GCA_030948055.1 Verrucomicrobiota bacterium
CGCTCTATTGGACGCGGCACGAAGGACAATGGTGGAACTTCACGCTTTCCGGTTTTCGTCCGGTCGAAGAATCCGAGCCGGTCACGCATCTCAGTTATTTTGAAGCCGACGCTTACGCGAATTGGGAGGGAGCACGCCTACCGACCGAGTTTGAATGGGAACGCGGCGCCGCCGGAATTCCGATCGCAGGAAATTTTGTCGACAGTCATCGCTTCCATCCCGCGCCGGCCGCGCAGCCTAACGAGTCGTTACAACAGATGTTTGGCGACGTCTGGGAATGGACACGCAGTTCTTATTCACCGTATCCCGGTTATCGCGCCGCGCCCGGAGCGCTCGGTGAGTACAACGGCAAGTTCATGTGTAATCAATATGTCCTGCGCGGCGGTTCCTGCGCGACTTCGCAGGATCACATGCGCACGACCTACCGAAATTTTTTCCAGCCGGAAAAGCGCTGGCAGTTCACCGGACTGCGTCTGGCGCGCGATCTCAAATGAACCGTCACGCCACTGGCGTGGCCGTGCTCGACCTTGAGCCGGCGGCGTCCGATTTTCTGGCCGAAGTCATTGCCGGCCTAACGAGTGCTCCGCGGACTCTCCCCAGCAAATATTTCTACGACGAGCGCGGTTCCGATTTGTTCCAGCAAATCTGCGAACTACCCGAGTATTTCATCACACGCACCGAGACGGAGATCTTGCGCGAACACGGCGCGGAAATGGCGGCGTCGATCGGCGAGAACGCGGAATTGGTTGGCTTCGGCACGGGCGCGGGAATCAAAACGCGCATGCTCCTCGAGCATTTGGAAAATCCCATCGCCTACGTGCCGGTCGATATTTCCAAACAGAGGTTGATGGATTCGGCCGAGGCGCTGCAGCGCGAAATGCCTGCGCTGGAAATTCTGCCGGTCTGCGCTGATTACCTCCAGCCGCTGCGTTTGCCGCGCTCCTCGCGCAAACCCGAGCACGTAGCAGTTTATTTCCCCGGATCGACCATCGGAAATCTCCAACCGCCGATCGCGCAGGATTTCCTGCGGCGCGTCTGCCGTTTATGCGGACACAGTGGCGGACTCGTCATCGGAGTCGACCTGCAAAAGTCGCCCGAAATTCTCGAAGCCGCTTACAACGACAGCGCCGGCGTGACCGCTGCCTTCAATCTCAATCTACTCGTTAGGGCAAATCGCGAGCTTGGCGCCGACTTCGACCTCGCGCAGTGGCATCATCGCGCCATCTACAATCGCGAGATTGGGCGAATCGAAATGCATTTGCTCAGCGCGCGCGCGCAAACCGTGCACGTAGGCGGAGAGGAATTTCATTTCGCGGACGACGAGAAAATCATCACGGAATTTTCCTACAAATACACAGAGGAAGGTTTCATCGCGCTCGCCGCCACCGCCGGTTTTCGTTTCTCGCACGTCTGGACCGACCCGCAAAAATTGTTCGCGGTCTTTCATTTCGTCGTCGCAGACTAACGAGTGAACGCGCTCGTCGAGCTGCACGGCGTCAGCAAGCGCTACGGCTCCGCCACCGCACTTCAGCCGACCGATCTTTTTTTCGAACGCGGGAAAACCACCGTGCTGATCGGTCCGAGCGGCTGTGGAAAATCGACCATGCTACGGCTGATTATTCATCTGCTCGAACCGGACAGCGGCAAAATCAAAATTGGTGGTGCGCCCGTGTCTACCTCGAATGTTGAGCAGATTCGTCATCAGGTTGGTTACGTGATTCAAGACGGTGGTTTGTTTCCTCATCTGACCGCGCGCGGGAACGTCCTCCTTATGGCGCGGCATTTAAAGAAATCAGCGCAATTGGAAAAGCTCTGCGCATTGACGCGATTTCCCATCGAAGCACTCGAACGTTATCCCGCCGAACTTTCCGGTGGGCAACGGCAACGGGTCAGCCTCATGCGCGCCCTCGCTCTTTCGCCCGAATTACTTTTGCTCGATGAACCGCTCGGCGCGCTCGATCCACTCGTTAGGGCAGCGCTGCAAAAGGATTTGAAAGAAATTTTCCAAGAGCTGAAGCAAACGGCCATTCTTGTCACGCACGATCTGGCCGAGGCTGCTTTTCTCGGAGACGTGATTGTCCTGATGAATGACGGCCGCATTGTTCAACAAGGGACGCTAGCCGAACTGCGGGAACACCCGACAAACTCTTTCGTCACCGAATTCATCAACGCGCAGCGCAGTCTCGCTCTGACATGAAATTGCTCGCCGCACTTCTTCTTTGTGCGACGACCGCTCTGCAGGCGGCCGAGCCAATCGTGGTTGGTTCCAAAAAGTTCACCGAATCCTACGTCCTCGCGGAGATCGCCAAGCACTCGTTAGGCGCGGCCGGTTTCCAAACCGAACATCGTCAGGGGATAGGCGGCACGATCATCTTGTGGGAAGCGTTGCGCACCGGCCAAATTTCCGTTTATCCGGAATACACCGGCACGATCACGGAAGAGATTCTGAAGAACGCGAACGTCACGCCGGACGCTATGCGCGACGAGCTCGCCAAAAACGGCGTTGGCATTTCGCCCGAGCTCGGTTTCAACAATACCTATGCGCTGGTCATGCGGCGCGAGGCGGCACAGCGCTTGTCGGTGCATACGATCAGCGATCTGCGTAGCCATCCGGAATTCAAATACGGCCTGACGCACGAATTTCTCGACCGCCGCGATGGCTGGCAACCACTCGTTAGGCGTTACGGTCTGCCGACGGGGAACGTCCAGGGGATTGATCACGGCCTTGGCTACGAAGCGCTGCGCGGGGGATCGATCGACGTGAAGGACGCCTACTCTACCGACGCAAAGATTGCCGTGAACGATCTCGTGGCACTCGAAGATGACCTTCATTTCTTTCCGCAATACAAGGCGGTTTATCTATACCGACTCTCTCTGCCGGCGGAGGCGCGCGCCGCATTACAGCAAATATCCGGCACGCTCGACGAAGCGCGCATGATCCGACTGAATGCGGAAGCAGAGCAAACCAAGAATTATTCGCGCGCCGCTGATTTGTATTTCGGCAACGAAAGTCAGTCCGGGGAACCTTTCACGCGCAAGCTCCTCCATTGGACGGCGCGTCATCTGGAACTCGCCGGCATTTCTCTCCTGCTCGCCGTTCTAGTGGGCGTTCCGCTCGGCATTGTCGCCAGCAAACCGGGACCGATCAGCCAGATCATTCTTGGTCTAACGAGTGCAATTCAGACTATTCCCTCCCTCGCTCTTCTCGCGCTCCTCGTGCCGGTGCCGTTCTTCGGTATCAGCGTCCGCACGGCGATTGCCGCACTTTTTCTCTACGGCTTGCTTCCGATCGTGCGCAACACCGCTACCGGATTGCAGGACATAGCGCCGTCGATCCGCGAATCAGCCACGGCACTTGGCCTAACGAGTGGTGCGCGCCTGCGGCAAATTTATTTGCCCATCGCTTCGCGCACCATTTTAGCCGGGATCAAAACCAGCGCCGTGATCAACATCGGCACAGCCACCCTCGCAGCCTTGATCGGTGCGGGCGGTTTGGGCGAGCCCATCATCAGCGGACTGAATCTCAACGATCACGCCACCATTTTGCAGGGCGCAATTCCCGCCGCGATCCTCGCCCTCCTCGTGCAATGGTCTTTTGATTTGCTCGATCGCTTACTGATTCCGCGCGGCCTGAGGTTGTAGACCGCGCAAATTTTCTACGACAACGCTAACCGCCAAAGCCGCGATCATTTCCGATTCGACAGCGTGAAGCCCTCCTTCCGTATCTTTTTTTTCGTCTGCGTCGTCGTTACCGCCGCTCGCTCTTTACTAGCGCAAGTCGGGACCGCGACCGTAACTTTCCAGGTCACACTGCCCGCGACTACGCCGACCTCTGATACGATTTACATCGCCGGAAATTTTCAGAATTGGGATCCAGGTGCGACGCCGCTGACCCGCGATGACGCCACGCATGCGCACGGCTCGATCACGACAACACAGGGCAATGCTCTCGAATTTAAATTTACTCGCGGCGACTGGACGCGCGGAGAAAAGGCGGCGGATTGCAGCGAAATCGCCAACCGCACCGCGACCGCCAGCGATGGCAGCACGATCTCTTGCACGGTAGCGAACTGGGCCGACATCTGCGTCGCATTCTACGATGCGCGCGCGCAGAAAGTGCAGATCAACAGCGCCGCGCTCGGAGTTCCAAAAGCGTTTTACGTTTACACGCCGCCGGGCTACGCGCAGGCGAATGGCCGGCAGTATCCGGCGCTTTATCTTTTCCGCGGACACGAGTCGGAATGGATCAACAAGAACCAGGACGGAAATCGCGGTGGCAAAAACGTCATCGATGTTTATGAGGCGCTGCTGGCCGCGGGTCAGGTCGGGCCAATGATTTTCGTTTTTCCGGGAATAAGCAGTGATGACGATTCTGTTTCCGGCATGCTGACGAATTTCAAATCGCCGCAGTTGACGACGGCGGCGGGTATCGGCACGGGAAAATTCGAAGATTATTTCGTGCAGGAAATCATTCCCTATGTGGACACGCATTTTCGCACCGTCGCGGCCAGGGAAGCTCGCGGCGTCGATGGCTTCTCCTTAGGCGGATTTATGAGCGCGAAGATTGGCGCGCAGCATCCGGAACTTTTCAAAGCCGTTGGCGCTTTCGACGGCACGCATTTTTATTCGCGCGTCAATTGCCAGAATATTGACCTGGCCGACCAAACTTTTCTCAACTCCATGTTCGATCCGGTTTTCGGCAATCCGCGCGACACCGCCTACGCCGCGCTTAACAATGGACCGAGTCTGGTTTGCAGCAGCACGCCCGCACTGATGCAAAGCATGCATTGGTTCGTTCAGCATGGACCCATCACTTCCGAGCCGAACGACGCGAATTATTTTCGTGGTGATCACCTTATTCAGAAGCTGACCGCGCAAGGCGTGACCAACGAAATCACCGCGGTGCTGGCCGGCGGCCATAACTGGGGCACGGCCGACGAACACATGCGCCAGACGTTGCCGCTGCATTGGTCGGTGCTCGGACCCGCTGGCGTTTTTCCCCTCCAGATCGATTCGCTCGCGAAGCAAACCGATGGACATTTGCTCGTGAAAGGCTTCGGAAAACCTTTCACGCAATATGCCGTCGAGGCGACCGAGTCACTGGCGCAATCATTTATCTTCGTGACTCACACCACCGCGGACGCGAACGGAAATTTGTCCTACGAAGATTCCGGCAGTTTCACGCGACGTTTTTATCGGTTCGCGCCGTGATCGCAGACGGCGGCAGATTTTTGCTTCATCGGGAAGCCGGCTTTATAGCGCAGAATGGCGATTGCTTCGACCAATCCCGCCAGCGGCGAAAGGCTGCGCAGTTTTGACTCGTTAGGCGGAGACGAGCTCGAAAAGAAACTCACACTCGCGGCGGCGGCTTTCGCGCGTTACCGCCGCACTGAGTTTACCGTTCGTGCTGAGCTTCTGCGCGCAGCCGCGGGATTGCTGACCCGCGACGAAGATAAATTCGCGCGCATTATCACGCTGGAAATGGGCAAACCAATTCGCGCCGCGCGCGAAGAAATCGCGAAATGCGCGAGCGGCTGTCAATTTTATGCGACGCATGGCGAGGAGCTGCTTGCGCCTAACGAGACCTTCACCGGCGCGCAACGCAGCTACGTTCG
>JALZAX010000186.1 GCA_030948055.1 Verrucomicrobiota bacterium
ATACGAAGGTTTTCGGCGGTCATAGACCGCCGCTACAGAGCCTGGTTGCCTAACGAGTGCTTTTGGCGTCGAAGTAGAGAACAACAAACGCGATTCCTAGCATTGGACGCAGGACTGCGTGCGCGATGCCACTCAGGATGTCGGTCACGATCATCATCGTGTCCGGCACCGGGGCGCTCATGATTTTTTGCATCAGGGCGTAGGCGTCTTCGAAAGTCGTCACCCCCTGAAAGCGCGCGATGGTGAACGGTAGTTCGACTGCTACGCTGAGCGCGATTAACAAGAGCACCCAGAGCGAAACAATCAGTGCGCCGCGATAAAGCGGGCGCTGTAAGAGCGGCTCCGATGTGCGACTGCGCGCCAGGTCCTTACTCTCGCGCAGCGCCTCGGCGCCATCGAGATCACCGATGGTGCATGATTGCTGCCAGAAGAGAAAATTAACGAAAAGACGGCTGAACATGTAGACCTGAAAACAAAGTGCAAGCAGTGCGATGAGAATCGAAATCAGTGTCGGCGATGCCAGCAGACTAAGGATAAAAAGCAGAGGCAAGCCCGTCCAAAAAAGAAAACTGCCGTAAACGAACGCGCAGAGCCGCGCGATGCGCGGCCAATAGTTGATCGCGCGCCGCAGCAGAAGACCGATGCGCAGAGTGCGACCTCCCGCGATTTCTCTTACTCCAAACTGGAGACCGCCAATAAAAATCGGCCATGCCACCAACAGTGCCGCGAGCGAGATCATGGCGATGACGGCAGCGATGCGCGTGGCGTTGGAGGCAGCTCCGGTCTCCGGAAAATGAACGAAGGACCAGCTGAGCTGGAAAGCGAACGACGGCACGCCGACCAGCAACGAAAGAATAAGGAATGGCCAAAATCCCTTGCGATAGATCCGGAACGTTTCGCTAAAAATCTCCGCGAGCGAACGGCGGTGGAACAACTCGCCTCGCGCGCGCAAGCTTTCGGAGTCAGGCAAAGGAGGCGGTTGGGCGTTGCTCGGAAAAAGTTCGGGCAAAGTAGAAGCGAGCACCCAGGCACTTTCTCCATCCCGGCGCAGATAATTTTGCGGAATGACGCGGCCTTCCGCTCGCCATTCATGCAAAGTATCCAGCTCGACCGGGCCGTATTCTTTTCCTTCGACGCGAACGAACCACGCCGCAGAAGGACTGTTTTCGATTTCGTTCACAAGTTTTGCCGATGGAAGCGGGTTGCACGTTCCGCTTCTCCTCCGGACAATCCAGCAAATCCTTTCACGCTGCCATGAAACTGCTCCTGATCGACGGCCACTATTACGTTTACCGGTCGTTTTTCGCGATCATGAATCTTTCCAATTCCCGCGGCGAACCGACTAATGCCATTTTCGGTTTCACCAAGACGCTGCGGCTGATGATGAAGCATTTGCAACCGGAACTGGGCGCCGTTGTTTGGGACGAAGGTCTGCCGGAACGCCGTGTGCAATTGCAGCCGGCCTACAAAGAGACACGCAAAGAAATGCCGCAACCGATGGTGCCTCAGCTCGATTTCATTCAAAACACGTTGACGGAATTGCTCGGCTT
The DNA here is from genome assembly GCA_030948055.1 of Verrucomicrobiota bacterium. Classification (GTDB taxonomy): domain Bacteria; phylum Verrucomicrobiota; class Verrucomicrobiia; order Chthoniobacterales; family UBA10450; genus JACCTI01. The sequence goes on from JALZAX010000186.1 coordinate 1,551, forward strand.
CAAAAATATTTCGCTGCCGAACACGGAGGCCGACGACCTGATGGGCTGCTATGCAATCGCGGCGGCGAAGCGCGGAATCGAAGTTGTCCTGGCAACCAACGACAAAGACTTGTTCCAACTCGTTAGTCGCACCTGCAAAATTTATACGACCGCAAAAGCCGACTTGGTTTCTCCGAAAGACGCCTTCGCTTTGTTAGGCGAAGAGGAAGTGACGGCGAAATGGGAGGTGCCGCCGAATTTGATTGGCGACGTTCTGGCGATCGCGGGCGATTCCGTTGATAACATTCCCGGCGCAGGCATCGGACGAAAAACCGCCGCCGGCCTGATCAAGGAACACGGCGGCCTCGACGCGCTCCTGAGTAACATCGACACAGTGAAGAGCGCGCGAAACCGCGAGAAGCTGGCCGCGGCACGGGATCAGATCCTGCAGAACCGCAAAATGGTCGAACTCGATTGCGCGACCGAATTGCCGACCCCGATCGACGATTTGCGCATCAAACCCGATTATCCAGCCCTGATCGCGGCCATGGAAAAGTGCGAATTCAAATCTCTTCTCCAGGAGGTTCGCGACGAACAGATGAAAACGGGCACGGTCCGGCAGGGAGAATTCGCCCTTTAGCCTTATTTTCTAGAAAATTGTTGAACGTCCCACCGGACACGCTGTCAAAATAGGCAGGTTAAGGCGATTCGGGCGGCGGCACGTTTTCTCGTATTTGTTGTTTCTCCAACGTGCGCTGCCCGGATCTACGTACGGGCCAAACGATTGTAATCCGGGATTGTCACTGCCCGGGGTGTTTGCTGTCCTGCTTGGGAGCCCTTCATGGATGAAAACCTTTTTGGCCTTCGTGGTTACGTAATCGACGCACCGGAGTTCGGGACTTTGCGCGGTCGTCGGGACGGCGCGGTCCTGGTCAAAGATGGACGGATTGCGGCGGTTGGTGATTTCGAGGAATTACGACGAACCGATTCCGGTGCGAAGGCAAAATGGAATAATGCGGACGGCGCGGCCATTTTCCCCGGCCTGATCGATTGCCACACTCACCTGCCGCAATATCCCGCGGTGGCGCGCGGCCAAAGTGAACTGTTGCCCTGGCTGCGCGAAAATATTTTTCCGGTCGAGCGCGAATTCAGCGGACCGAAAGCGCGCGAGGAAGCACCGCAATTTTTCCGCGAACTGGCGCGCCATGGCACGACCACCGCGATGGTTTATTCGGCGATTTACGAAGAGAGCTGCGACGCCGGTTTTGAGGCCGCGGAGAAAAGCGGACTGCGCATCATCCTCGGCAAAATGATGATGGATCTCGGCTCTTACGGCACATTGCAGCCGAAAAAAATTCTTTCCGTTTCTCTCCTCGAAAGCGAGCGCCTCTGCCGCAAATGGCACGGCGCGGCCGATGGCCGGCTCGAATACGCATTCAGCCCGCGCTTCGCCGTGACTTGCTCGGAGAAACTGCTGCGTAGTGCGGCGGAGCTGGCCAAACAATTCGGCGCCTACATCCAGACACATCTCTCGGAAAATCGCGAGGAGATCGAAAAGGTGCATCACCTTTACATGACCGCGCGCGATTACACAGATGTATATGAGAAAGCCGGCTTACTCACGCCGAAGACGGTGCTCGGTCATTGCATTCATCTGCAAGGGCGCGAAATCGCGGCCATTGCCGATGCGCGTTCCGCCGTCGCGCATTGTCCCACCTCAAATCTTTTTCTCGGCAGCGGCTTGATGAAAATGGACGAACTACGCAAAGCGGGAATCGCCATCGGGCTCGGCTCCGATGTCGCGGCGGGGCCGGAACTCAATATGTGGCAGGTCATGCGGGCCGCGGTGGAAGTGCAACGCGCGCGCAGTTTTTATGAGCCGCATGTCCCGCCGTTGCGTTTGAGTGAAGCTTTTTATCTGGCAACAGCCGGCGGGGCGAAAGCTCTCGGAAAATCAGAGACGATCGGAACTTTGGAAGCGGGCAAGGAAGCGGATCTGGTGGTGATCGACTTGCACCAGCTGCTTCCCTACGAAAAACAACGGCAACGCGCGGCTGGTTTATCGAAGGAAGATGTGGTGGCGCTTTGCGTGTATCGTGGTGGGCCGCACGCAACGCGCGAGACGTTAGTGCGCGGCCGATCCGTTTACCGCGCGCCGGGACACAGTTAATCATGGAGAACCACTCGTTAGACCCAATCAGCATCGCTTTGTTGGAAGACATCGGCGCCGGCGACATTACTTCCGAACATTTCGTTCCGGCGGACCTTCAGGCTTGCGGGCGAATTATCGCGCGTGAACGCGCGATCGTGGCTGGAACGGAAACAGCCGCGGAAGTTTTTCGGCGCGTCGATCCGCAATTGCAGATCAAGATTATGCAGCCGGACGGCACTTCGCTGAGCGGCGGCGAGACCATCCTGGAAATCGTCGGCTCGGCCCGCTCGATTCTGACCGCCGAACGCGTGGCGCTAAATTTCCTGCAACGTCTTTGCGGCATCGCTACGCTCACGCGGCAGTTCGTTGAGGGGATGGGCGTTCGCTCAAAAGCGAAAATTCTCGATACGCGCAAGACAACCCCGGGTTTACGCGCGCTGGAAAAAGGCGCGGTTGTGGCCGGCGGTGGAGTCAATCATCGCTTCGGCCTCTATGACATGGTGTTGGTGAAGGACAATCATCTCACCACCGCGAATGGATTTAACGGACTGGCGGCGGCGATCCAAAAAGTGCGGCAGACACATCCCGGTATGCGCATCGAAGTGGAAGCAGATCGTCTGGAACAGGTGCGCACGTTTTTAGAGATGGAAGGCATCGACGTCATCTTGCTCGACAACATGCCACCGGCGGAAATGCGCGAAGCGGTCGCGCTGGGCAAAAAGAAAGGCGTGAAATTCGAAGCGAGCGGCGGCGTGACATTGAAAAATATCCGGCAAGTCGCGGGCAGCGGCGTCGATTACGTTTCCGTCGGCGCGCTGACGCATTCCGCGCGCGCGATCGACCTCTCGTTAGACCTGAACCATGTTGCAGGCTGAAGCGCTGCGCGCGGCGTTGGGAAATCGACGACTCATTGGCAATCGCATTATCGTTCTGGAAGAGGCGACTTCGACGAATGACGTCGTCTGGCAAAAGTCGGCGGAGAGCGCGGAAGGCCTGGTGATTTTCGCCGAACGGCAAACCGCTGGACGAGGGCAACGCGGCAATCGTTGGGAATCGGCGTCCGAAAAAGGATTGTGGTTTTCCATTCTGTTGCGACCGCAGTTGACGCTGGAACAATCGCCGCGTCTCACCAGCTGGGCGGCCGAGAGCATCGCGCAGACGTTGCGCGATAACTACTCGTTAGGCGCCAAAGTAAAATCGCCTAACGACGTTTATGTCGAAGCGCAAAAAGTTGCCGGCGTTCTTTTGGAAATGCGTGCGGTACCAAATTCTCACGTTGGAATTCTCGGCCTTGGGATCAACGTCAACCAAAGGGCGGAGGATTTTCCGACCGAACTGCGAGCGAGGGTCGCATCAATCGCGATGTTAACGGGCGGACAAATTGATCGGCAGGCGCTAGCCGTTGCGTTGCTTTCTCGCCTGGATCAAACCTACGCTCCGTAATCTTGTAGAGCGCGCAGTTTTTTTAAAGCGCGGCCGCTGTCGATTTGTTCCTTGGCCAGCGAAATCCCTTCAGACAAATCTCGCGCCAGCCCGGAAACGACGAACCCACCCGCCGCATTCACAACCGCCAGGTCGCGCTTCGCGCCTTGTTCGCCGCTCAAAATTCCTTCGAGGGTTTTCGCATTGTCCGCTGCATCTCCGCCGCGCAAATCGTTGAGCGAAGATTGCGCTACACCTAACCAACGGCAATCTACGATGGCAGAAGAGACGCGTCCGTCCCGCAGTTCGGTCAGAGTAGTTGTGCCCCCAGTGGAGATGTCATCTACACCGCCCTGGTCGGTCGTGCCGTGCACGATCCAGGCACGCTCGCTCTTGAGTCGTCGCAGAACTTCACCGAAAACACTCGTTAGGCGAGGCGCATAAACGCCAATCAATTGCCGCGCTGGCCGCGCCGGATTCAGGAGCGGCCCGAGTAGATTAAAAATCGTCC
>JALZAX010000187.1 GCA_030948055.1 Verrucomicrobiota bacterium
AGGATCAATTCCGGGATGTTAGCGTAAATTAAGCATCGAGCACGACCCTCAGATAGTGCGACGCGGTCGAGTGAGCCGATTCTATTCACCATGCCGTCGGTCGCCAAGTCCTTAGCTACGGAGCCAGGCCGTAGAGACGCCCCACCGAGAGGGGACGACAGCGAATGGCAGCGTATGCCGGCCTTCCCCTAACGAGTGGTGGAAAGGCGGCTACACAGCCGCAGCTATAACTAAAAGCCGTCCGATGTTCATTCGGCGGGCGATTTTTGTTTGTCGCCGCTTTGTCGGTTTGGATTTTGCCGAAACAATCCTTCCAAAGTTCGTGATCGCGAGACGCGATCATCGGCGGGCGAGACGCCCACCCTACCCGAGAACCATTATGTTTGCACCACGCCGGTGTGAAAGCGCGCTTTGGGCATCGGACGCGACACGTAGCTCAACAGTCTAACGAGTACTTCACGCGTGTCGTGCGGTTGAATGATGGCATCGACCCAGCCGCGCGCGGCGCCGTAGCGGATGTCGGTTTGTTCTTCGTAGCTCGCTTTTACTTGCGCACGTAATTCTTCGAGTTCTTCGGGCGTGGACTTTTTGTCCCCGCGATCGCGGGCGCGCGCGAGAACGCTGAAGATGGTGTCGGAAGCCTGTGCCGCACCCATGACCGCGTAGCGCGAGTTTGGCCAGGCGAGAATGAAACGCGGATCGTAGGCCTTGCCGCAGAGCGCATAGTTGCCCGCGCCAAATGAGCCGCCGACGACGATGGTGATTTTCGGCACGGTGGAATTGCTGACCGCGTTCACCAACTTCGCGCCGCTGCGGATGATGCCGCTCTCTTCCGCATCTTTGCCAACCATGAAGCCGGTCACGTCCTGGAAAAAGATGATGGGCAAACCGGTTTGATTGCAATCCATGATGAAGCGCGCGGCTTTGTCGGCGCTGTCGGCGTAGATGACGCCGCCCATCTGGATGCCTTTCTTTTTCGTGCGCGACTGAATGCGCTGACTCGCAACAATTCCGACGCTGCGTCCGCCGATGCGCGCGTAGGCCGTGACGAGTGTCTTGCCGTAGTCCGCTTTGTATTCGTCTAACGAATCGGCATCGATGATGGTGGCGAGCAGATCGCGCGCATCGTACGGTTTGTGACCGTCGAGACTGATGATGTCGTAAACCGCATGGGCCGGTTTTGCTGACTTGGTCTTCTTCTCGTTAGGCAAATTCTTCGCGGCTTCCGCTTCAGGCAGGTGTCCGACCAGCGAACGCAGACGTTTCAGACACGACTCATCAGTCTTCTCGTGAAAATCGACCGTGCCACTAATCTCGGCGTGCATTTTCGCGCCGCCCAGTTCTTCCTGCTCGACGATTTGACCGATCGCCGCTTTGACTAGCGACGGACCGGCGAGATAAAGACCGCTGCCTTCCGTCATCAGAATCTTGTCGCAGAGGACCGGCAGATAAGCGCCGCCCGCGACGCAGTTGCCCATGATGGCGGCGAACTGCGGCAGGCCTGCGGCGGAGATGACGGAATTGTTGCGAAAGATTCGGCCGAAATCGTCTTCGTCGGGAAAAATTTCATCCTGCATCGGAAGAAAAACGCCGGCGGAATCGACCAGATAAATAATTGGGAGATTATTTTCGAACGCCATCCGTTGCGCGCGGATCAACTTCTTGGCGGTCTGCGGAAAGAACGCACCGGCCTTCACGGTCGCGTCGTTGGCGATGATCATGCACGGCACGCCGACGACGTTGCCAATGCCGGCCACGGCGCCGGCCGCCGGGATTTTTCCCCACTGCTCGTACATCTTGTGAGCTGCCCAGAGCCCGACTTCAAAAAACTCGGCGTCTTTATCGAGCAGTTGCGCGATGCGTTCGCGCGCGAACAACCGGCCGAGCTTGTGCTGACGGTCCTGCCCCGCTTTGCCGCCCCCTTCGCGCAAGACGGCTTCTTCGCGCGCGATCTCTTCGCAATGTTCGCGGAGTGAATTGTTAGCGGGGGGCGGTCGAGACATGACCGAAAAGGGTTAAGCCGCGGAGGCTCCGCGCGCTACTAATATTAGTAGATGTCGTTTTCCGACGGATAACCGTAATCGTCGCGAATGGAGCGGAGACGTTTGCGCGACCCGCGTTCCGATTCCGGCCGGTTAATCCGTTCCATCGCCATCCGGACGACGAGCGGGACAGCGGCGATCGCGCCTAACGAGACCAAAGCAATGGCGGTCGCTTGCCTGACCGGTCGTTTGATTTTATCTGCGACCAGCATCCCGATTCCCAAACCGAAAGCGGTGCGGGTAAGAAGGAGAAGATTATCGAGCGGGAGTTGCTCGCCCGTTTTCGGGATGGATATCGAAAAGGACATCGCTACGTTTATACGACGGAGGACGCAAAAAGAAATGGGAAATCTTGATTGGCGTTCGTCATCGCAAGAATGTCGCAATCGCTCTACGCGCTCATCTTAGCCGGCGGAAGCGGCGAACGTTTCTGGCCGCTCAGTCGTCGCGCGCGTCCGAAGCAATTGCTGCGGCTGATCTCCGACAAGACCCTGCTGGAGGACACGGTCGCGCGTCTCGATGGCCTGTTGCCGCGCGAACAAATCCTTATCCTGACAAACGTGGAGCAGGAAAAAGCAGTGCGCGCGTTGCTGCCGAATTTTCCGAAGGAAAATATTATCGCAGAACCGGCCAAGCGCGATACGGCAGCGGCGGTGGCGCTGGGCGCTGGCTGGGTGGCGGGACGCGATCACATGGCAACGATGGTCGTCTTGCCGGCCGATCATGTGATCAAAGATACGGCGGCCTTTCAAAAAACGGTGCGCGCAGCCGCAGCCGCGGCCGAGGAAACAGGCGCGCTGGTTACGATCGGTTTGAAACCGACCTGGGCGTGTCCGGGATTCGGTTATATCGAAGAAGGTGCGGCGGTAAAATTGCGCGACACCAAAACAGAAGACATACGGATTAACCGCGTGCTGCGTTTCCGCGAGAAGCCAAATTCGGAGTTGGCCGAATCGTTTCTGCGCAAAGGAAATTTTCGTTGGAATGCGGGCATGTTTGTCTGGTCGGTGCCGAGCGTGCTAAGCGAATTCAATCGCCATACGCCGGAGCTGGCCAGTTTCATTTCGCAAATATCGGCGCCGAATAATTTCGCCAAGGCGCTGAGCGAGCGCTTCGGTAAACTTCCCAAAATTTCTTTCGACTACGCGATTATGGAGAAAGCGGATCGCGTGTTGGTCGTCGAAGCAGCGTTCGACTGGGACGATGTCGGTGGGTGGCAGGCGGTCGCTGCGTATTTCGAGAAGGACGAACAAGCGAACGCATCTAACTGCGATACGACCGCGGTTGATTCGACGAACAACATCGTCTTCGATCAGGACGGCACCAAGGTGGCCCTGTTAGGCGTGCACAATCTAATTGTGGTTCGGACGGGCGACGCGCTGCTTGTTTGTCATCGGCACCAGGCGGAGAAGATCAAGAATCTCATCGGCAAACTGCCAGAGGAATTGCAGTGAGTGATCTTGCACTCGTTAGGCGAATTCTGGGTGTGGATTTTGGAAAAGCGCGGATCGGCCTCGCTATTTCGGATGAACTCGGAATGCTGGCGCATCCGCTGGAGACGCTGGGCCCCGGGAATGCGCTGAAACGAATCGCGGAAATCGCGCGCGAAAAAAATGTCGAGCGGGTCGTGCTTGGGTTGCCGCGTCAGATGGGTGGCGAGATGGGAACGGCGGCGGAAGAAGTGAAAGCCTTCGCCGAGAAATTGCGGCCATTGCTCAATTGCGAATTGGTTCTGTGGGACGAACGCCTGACGACAACCGCGGCGCACCGGGCCTTGCGAGACGCTGGAAAAAAAACGAAACACACCCGCGGCGTGATCGATCAGGTGGCGGCGCAAATGATTCTGCAAGGTTATCTCGATCGCGCACAAATCGCGCGCGAGTGAATGTCGCGCCGGCTCAAACTCATCGTCGCGTATGACGGCCGGCCCTTCGCGGGATGGCAGAGCCAGGCGAATGGAAATGCCGTGCAGGACCATCTCGAGAAAGCGTTTGCGCGTGTCGCTACGATGAAAGTGCGCGTGCACGGCGCGGGGCGGACGGACGCGGGGGTGCATGCATTAGCGCAATGCGCGCACGCCGACGTTCCCGAAACGCGACTGACGACCGAGCAATGGACATCAGCAGTTAATGCCTATTTACCGCCGACGATTCGAATTCTGCGCTGTCGCGAAATCGGCGCAAATTTCCACGCGCGTTTTTCGGCGAAAGGAAAAATCTACCGCTACAGAATTTGGAACGATCGCGTTCTGCCGCCCTTGGAGTTCGGACGCTGCTGGCACCTTGCGAATGCGCTTGACGTAGAGCTGATGAAACGTGAAGCGCGCTTCTTTGTTGGTCAGCACGATTTTGCCGCCTTCGCGGCTAACCGGGGGAAAGGTAAAGAAGACACGATACGGACAATTGGTCGGGCGATTCTTCAACAGAGCGGGCGCTGTATTACGCTCGAGATTTCCGGGGACGGTTTTCTCTACAAGATGGTGCGGCTAATGGTGGGCACGTTGGCGCAGATCGGGCTCGGGAAACTTCCGGCGGGCGTTATTCAAGAACGGCTGCGGGCGCCGAAGAGGCAGGTTTTGCTCAACAAACTTGTCGCGCCGGCCGAGGGGCTATTTCTCGTTCGGGTGCGCTACTAAAACCGCCTCGCCCAAGGGGTTTCCGTCCAATGGCAGAGGAACTGCTTTTTGGACACTCGAAACATGGAAAAAGCCGCCGTACCTGCCACGGGTCTATCGCCGCGCCGAGGGTCTTTTTCCTTTTTTGGTCAGACCCTGAATTGGCTTTTTTCCCAGAGACATTTCCACATCAAGCTTCTCTCCGGGACGGTCGCCGGGGTTATCGTGATCGTATTCCTGGCCGGCGTTTTTCTGCTCGTCACCTACCGCAATCATATCCAGGAAGCCCTGCGCACCCACACCATCGCAGTGATGCGGCTGAGCAGCGTGGTCGAGAAAGATATCGCGGCGCTCGAAACTGGCCACCGCGGCTTCCTCCTCACCGGCAACCCGACTTACCGCGAGGCGTTCGAGCAGCGGAGGGAAGAGATCAAACGTCGCATCGACGACCTGGCGGCCCTCATCCTGAACAGCCCTCCCCAACGCAAACGCGTAATCAAAGTGCAGGAATTGGTGCAGACGTGGGCGGTTACTGTGGCGGAGCCGGAGATGAATGCGCGGCCGACCAAGCCAACGCCGCCAAATGCCGGTTTTACGCTGGGAAACTCCATTCTCGATCAAGCGCGGGATATTCTGCAATCACTGCAAAATGAGGAACAAATCATTCTTAACCAGCGTATTCGAGACCAAGAATGGGCCGCACAATATACTCAGATTCTTGATCTTTTGCCGAAGCTTGAGCGTTCCGTCGTCGAGATGGAAAAAGAGAAACGCGGTTTCCTTTTAACCGGCGACACCGCCTTCTTCGAAGCTTACAGGCGCGCGGCCGCATCCTTCGTCAGTTATCACGGTTATCTCTCGATTTTGGTCGCTAATGATCCCGACCAGGCGAGCCTGCTAACCGCAATCCGTGAGAATGTAGAAAAATGGGTGGCCTCTTT